>JAYVCG010000518.1:0-3272 GCA_043750075.1 Acetobacteraceae bacterium
CGGTCTCGCCATCGGAAATCGCCTCCTTCCCAGCCGCCATGGTGCGGCACCCCACTATATGGGGAAAGGCTCCATGCACTCAACCTTATCGGGGAATGCTCTAGGGGTCACTTGCCTCGACGAGCAGCTACATCCTCAACGCCGCCGCCGCAGCAGGCGCGCGAACGCCCGCGCGTCGAATGCCCCCAGCGCCAGCGCCGCCACGCCGTAGACACCCATGCCCAGTGTCACCAGGGACATGAGGCCGAACCAGCGGCCGAACTGGAACAACGGCGCCTCGGCGAACCACAGCGTCACGCCCATCGCCGCCGCCGCCGCCGCCATGCGCGGCAAACGGCGGAGCAGCGCCGCGTCCGCTACCAAATGACCGCGGCGGCGCAGCACAACCGCCAGCGCCACCATGTTGAAGATCGAAGCGATGCTGGTCGCCAGCGGGGGTCCGATGTGCCCGAGCAATGGCAGCGAACCCGCCACCGAGGCTGGCGCCAGCGCCCCCGCGTTGAACACGATGTTGAGGGCGAAATTCACCGCCAGCGTGATCAGGCCGATCTTCACCGGCATCGCCGTGTCGCCGCGGGCGAAGGCGGCGGGGGCCAGCACTTTCAGCAGCACCACGGCGGGCAGGCCGATCGCGTAGGCCGCGAGGGATTGCGAGGCCAGCCGGGCGCTTTCCATGTCGAAGGCGCCGCGGCCGAACAGCACCCACATGACCGGGAACGCCGAGACCGTCAGCGCCAGCGCGGCGGGCAGGGCCAGGAACAGCACGTATTCGATCGCCCGGTTCAGTGAGGCCCGCGCCGCCGTTTCATCCCCGCTCCGGACCTGGCGCGACAGCATCGGCAGCAATGCCGTGCCCACCGCGATGCCGATCACGCCCAGGGGGAGTTGCTGGATACGGTCGGCGTAATACAGCAGCGACACCGTGCCCGCGGGCAGCAGGCTGGCGATGATCACGTCCACCGCCTGATTGAGTTGCGCGGCACTGGCGCCGATCAACCCCGGCGCCATGCGCTTCAACAACAGCTTCATCGCGGGTGTGAGCCTCGGGCGGGGCACGCGGATCGGCATCCCGGCACGGTGGACAGCCCAGACAAGCAGGGCCAGTTGCACGACGCCCGACGCTGACACGCCCCAGGCGGCGGCATGGCCCACGGTCGGCACGAACGGCGTCAGTCCGACCAGCGCCGCGATGGCGAACAAATTGTACAACACCGGCGCGGCGGCGGCGGCGGCGAACCGCTCCAGCCCGTTCAACGCGCCTGACAGCAACGCCGCGAGGCAGATCAGCATCAGATACGGAAACGTGATCCGCGCCAGATCGACCGCGAGCGCGAATTTCTCCGGATCGGCGTGAAACCCCGGCGCGAAGACGCGCATGATCTGCGGCATGAAGATCTCGCCCATGATCATCACCACCCCCAGCCAGAACGCCATCACCGCGATCGCCTCCTGGGCGAAACGGCGGGCGGCCTCGCGGCCATCGGTGGCGAGCAGACCGGCGAATTCCGGGACGAAGGCGGCGTTGAACGCGCCCTCGCCGAACAGGCGGCGGAACAGGTTCGGCAGTTTGTTGGCGACGAAGAAGGCGTCCGCGATGGGACCGGCGCCGATCAGCGCCGCCATCATCATGTCGCGGATGAAGCCCAGTACGCGGCTGGCCATGGTCCAGCCGCCGACGGTGAGAACGCTTTTCAGCATGAGGAGAGAGGGTGCCAGAGGGTCTCTGGGCCGCGCGGACACGAGCGATGGCCACGGCGGGCCGCCGGACCATGTGGACAGGGGGCATGCCGTTCCGCGTGGCGCGCATGGTCAGACGTTGGTGCCTGGACCGCGGAAGGCGGGAATTTCACCACAAAGACACAAAGACACAAAGTCATCCGTTTCCCATGAGAACACCTTTGTGTCTTTGTGTCTTTGTGGTGCATTTCGCTTTGTTTCCCATGGCACGGCGTGGAAGGGATCGCACGATGGTCACGCGGTCCGGTCTTCCGCCGCGCGTTCTGTCTTTTCCCGGCGTGGAAAGATGTGTTTCAACGCGGATGCGCGAGGCAGGGTCTCATACCAACCGGCGGAAAGAGTGACCTGCCGTTGTCTCAACCCCGTCATCCTCCGGCTTGACCGGGGGATCTCTCGCGGCATTGTGCTGGAACAGATCCCCCGGTCGAGCCGGGGGATGACGGGGAAAGAGCCGTACGTCAGTCTTTAAGCGGGTTGGTATCAGTGTCTATCCGGAACGTCTACCCGTGTCCGTGACCTCCGTGGTTAAGACTTTTCACCCTTTGAACCGCGCGGACTTTCCGGACGGACCCTCAGAACCCCCGGTGGGAGCCCCCTCAATGCCGCGCCACCGTCCAGGTGGCGGGCAGGGTGGTCAGGCCGCGCAGAGTGAAACTCTCCCGCCATTGGGGGGTGTCGCGCTGGGGCAGGGTCAGATCCGGCATGCGGCGGAGCAGGGTGGAGAACACCGCCTCGGCCTCGATCCGCGCCAGTTGGGCGCCGATGCAGAAATGGATGCCGCCGCCGAAGGACAGAGGACGCAGCCGTTCCCGCGTCACATCCAGCCGGTCGGGGTCGGGGAACACCGACGGGTCGCGGTTGGCGGCGCCGATCAGGGCGACGACCAGCTCGCCTTTCTGGAATTCGATGTCACCGAAGGCGATCGGCTCGGCCACGGTGCGGGCGACGGCCTGGACCGGGCATTCGTAGCGCAGGATTTCCTCGATCGCGTTGGGGATCAGCGAGGGATCGTCGCGCAGCGCCGCCCATTGCGTGGGATGCGTGTGCAACGACCACAGACCGTTGCCGATCAGGTTCACGGTCGTCTCATGCCCGGCGGCGAACAGCAGCGAGACATTGGCGCGCAGTTCCTCCGGGCTCAGCCGCTCGCCCTCTTCCTCCGCCTGCACCAGCAGGCTGAGCAGATCGTCGCGCGGCTCCTTGCGGCGCAATGCGAACAGCGACTCGAAATAGGCGCCGCTGGCCAGCGTGCCCTCGTTGGCCTGGTCCAGTTCGGCGCGCGTCGGCGGCACCGGGTTGAGCAATGCCGCGCCCGAGGCGGTGGCGTTGACGAAACGGGCGCGGTCTTCCTCGGGGATGCCCAGAAGCTCGCAGATCACCAGCATGGGCAGCGGGAAGGCCAGATCGCGGATGGCGTCCATTTCTCCCTGCTTCGCCACCTTGTCCAGCAGCCGGTCGGTGATGGCCTGGATGCCGGCCCGCATGTCCTCCATCTTCCGCGCGGTGAACACCTTGCTGACGAGGCCGCGCAGCCG
>JAYVCG010000519.1:0-2563 GCA_043750075.1 Acetobacteraceae bacterium
GAGGAAACCGCCCCGGTCGTGGGGTTGCTGCGACGCCTCGCCGCCCATCGAACGATGCTGCTGGTGGAGCACGACATGGACGTGGTGTTCGCGGTCGCCCGCCAGGTCACGGTCATGGTCGATGGACGTGTGCTGGAATCCGGCACACCCGCCACGATCCGCGCCTCGGCGGCCGTGCGGGATGCCTATCTGGGCCATCGCGCGTGACCCCGGTCCTGGAGGCGCGCGGCCTGTCCGCCGGGTATGGCGAGAGCCGGGTTCTTCAGGATGTGAACCTCATCATCAGGCCCGGTGAGGCCATTGGCCTGATGGGCCGTAATGGCATGGGGAAGACCACGCTGATCCGTGCCCTGATCGGCTTCTTGCCCGCGCGGGAGGGCAGCGTGCTGATCGACGGCGCGGATGCCGCTGCTCTGCCGGTTTTCGCGCGTGCCCGCCTTGGCATCGCCGTGGTGCCGGAAAACCGTGGTGTGTTCGCCAGCCTGTCGGTGCGGGAGAATCTGCGTCTCGCGGCCCGCTCCGTGCCATCCGGCTGGACGGAGGAGCGGGTGCTGGCGCTGTTTCCACGTCTTGGGCAGCGGATCGGTAATCGGGGCAACCAGCTTTCCGGCGGGGAACAGCAGATGCTGGCGATCGGGCGGGCGCTGATGACCAATCCGCGTGTGCTGATTTTGGATGAGGCAACCGAGGGGCTTGCTCCGTTGGTGCGTGATGAGATCTGGCGTGTGATCGGCCTGGTGCGGGAAAGCGGGGTTGCCGCGCTGATCGTGGACCGGACGGTGGAGGCGGTGTTGTCCCTGGCGGACCGGGCCGTGGTGCTGGTCAAGGGCAGGGTGGTTTTCGATGGCGTGCCTGCCGCGTTGCGTGGTGATCCGGCTTTGATGGGGAGGGCTTTGGGGGTGGAGGGGTGAGCGCGGGGCTCCGCCCCGGACCCCGCCAGGAGGCGCTGCCTCCTGGACCTCCGCCAAAGGCTGGGCCTTTGGAAACCATCCATTGGTGACTCCCTGGATGGGGTCCAGGGACCCGGTCCCTGGCGGGGCGCGGGGCGGAGCTCCGTTCTTCCTTCAAACAATTGCCCTGAGCATCGCACGCTTGCCGCCGCCGCGGTGCTCCTGTAAACGCCGCGACTTCGCCGGCACCCCTGGAGGCCGGCGTTTTGTCATTCAGGAGAAAAAACATGGCCAACGTCGTCACGATGCAGGCCGAGACACGCACGCGAGCTGGTAAGGGGGCGGCGCGGGCGACTCGGCGAGAGGGTAAAGTGCCTGGGGTGATCTATGGCGGGAAACAGGATCCCGTTCTGATCGCGATGCAACCACGCGATGTCATGAAAGAGCTTCACCGCGCGGGCTGGCAGTCCCGGCTTTATGAACTGAAGACCGGCGATACCTCGGTCAGGGCGCTGATCCGTGGCGTGCAGTTCCATCCCGTCACCGATAACCCGGTACACGTGGATTTCCAGCGTCTGGTCGCCGGAGAGCGCATCAAGGTGCAGGTTCCAGTGCATTTTGAGAACGATCTCATAAGCCCAGGACTGAAGCGGGGCGGGGTGTTGAACGTGGTGTTGCATGCGGTGGATGTGTACTGCGACGCGGATCAGATCCCGGATCAGTTCACCGCCGATCTGGCGCCGCTCGACTTCAACGACAACGTGCGGTGGCACGATCTGAAGGGGACCGAGAATTCCCGGCCTCTGATGACACAGGATTTCGTGGTCGCGACGGTGGTGCCGCCCACGAAGATAGAAGCCGCCCCTGAGGCGCCTGGAGCTGCTGGCGCCGCGGCCAAGGCTCCGGCCAAGGGCGGTTCCAAGGCTCCGGCGAAAGCGGCGGCCAAGAAGGGCTGATGTCAGACCAGAAGGGCTGATGTCAGAAAGGTACGCGCCATGCTTCTGTGGGTTGGTCTGGGCAATCCAGAGCCGGGCATGGCGCGGAACCGGCATAATATCGGCTTCATGGCATTGGATGTGATCGCCGCCCGCCACGGGTTTTCCCCGTGGCGGAGCCGCTTCAAGGGACACATCGCCGAGGGGACCATTGGCGGGGAGAAAATCCTTGCCCTGAAACCCATGACTTACATGAATGCATCAGGGGAAGCGGTACAGGCGGCCGCGTCATTTTACAAGCTTTCGCCAGATTCCATCACTGTTTTCCATGATGAACTCGATCTGATCCCTGGCAAACTGCGCATCAAGCAAGGCGGTGGCGCGGCCGGACATAATGGCCTGCGCAGCATGGACAGACAGTTGGGTGCGCCAGACTATTGGCGCATACGGCTGGGCATTGGCCATCCAGGCGTCAAGGACCGTGTCTTGTCTTATGTGCTTGGAGATTTTTCCAAAGACGATAAAACGTGGCTGATCCCTTTTCTGGACGCGATAGCGGATTCCGCGTCATTGCTGTCAGCGGGAAAGAATGCCGATTTCATGACGCGGATCGCGTTCCTCACGCAAGGCAGCCAGGAAGCCTCGTAACCGATCCCCTCCCTGAAGGAAGGGGCTTTTCCATACCGCCTAAGCGGCCAGAACACAGGGCATGGTTACAGATACCCTGGCCACCAGCGC
>JAYVCG010000520.1:0-8698 GCA_043750075.1 Acetobacteraceae bacterium
TGGTGCGCGTTGTGGCCGGCGCGGCGGGTGATGTGCAGCGTGATCATGGCGTTGAAGGCCAGGGCGCGGAAGAATTCCTCGAACAGTTCGGTGTCCATCTCGCCGATCTTCGGGCGCTGGAACTCCACGTTCCAGACCAGGAAGGGACGGCCGGAGATATCGACCGCGGCCTCCGCCAGGGTTTCGTCCATCGGGATCAGCGCCTGGCCGAAGCGGCGGATGCCGCGTTTGTCGCCGATGGCGCGCGCGAAGGCGCTGCCGATGACGATGCCCACGTCCTCGGTCGTGTGGTGGAAGTCGATGTGCAGGTCACCTTTCGCCCGCACCGTGAGATCGAACAGTCCATGCCGGGTCAGCGCCGTCAGCATGTGGTCGAGAAAGCCAATGCCCGTGGCGATATCCGCTTTCCCCGTCCCATCCAGGTTCAAGGTGACGCTGATCTCGGTTTCCGAGGTGACGCGGGTGAGGGAGGCGATGCGGTCCATGGGTCTCCCACTACTCCGGGGGGTGGCGTGGGTCCAGCGGGATCGGCGCGGGGGCAATCGCCCCTGTTGATCCAGGGATGTCACGATGATGCCACGCGGCGACGCCGCGATCAGCCTGGAACAGGTGCGCGCTGGTCAGACCCTGGTATGCCGGGCCCTGCCGAAAGGCGATGTGACGATCACCTGGCTGGGACGGGGGCGGCGATAGGCGAAGAAGGTCAGGTTTTTATCGATCACGCTTCCTGGTTTGTCACAGAGCGACACGCATCCGCACGTCGAAGGCATCGTATTCCGCGTGAAGCCCTTCGCCGTCGCGATCCAACAGACCCGCAGCTTCCAGTGCTTCCACGTCCTCATGCACGCGCCGGTGATCCCTGTGGAGCGCCTGTGCCAGAACAAGAATGCTCTTCGTGGGATGTTGGTGAACATATCGTAACAAAGCCCACCTTTCAGGAGAAAGCACGTTCACCATGGTCTCCCAGGTCGCGAAGGAGACGTGCTTCTCATTGACCTTCATACCACGCTCCATGCGGTGCCATGCATCGATGGCGCGTACGCCAATATCCTCCATGGTTTCCGCGACATGGACCTGAATGTGCCCTTTGCTCATGTCCCCTCTCCTCGTGCCCGGCGGACATCCGCCAAAAAATCCGCGATCAGTGTCTCCACGTTTTCGAAAACATAACTCTCCTCGTGTTCCAGATAATGCCGGTGGTCACCCTTACCGCGTTCATTGTCGTACAGGACCACGCGTAAACCTGGGCGGCCATAAAAGCAGGAATATTTAAAACGATGCCCGGATGGCGGGACCGGTTCCGCCACTTCTCAGACACGAATGCGAAGCATGAAGCCATCGGGGAAAAGCAGGCTGGAATCGAACTCTTTTTTCGCTTTTGGCAAATCCGCTCAATCCTTTTCACGCGCCAGTGTAACGCGGTGAAACCAACCTCGGACACCCCGGTCTCATCCTCTGATCTCGCGCGAGGCATTGTCCACGCGGCGGTCCCGCCAAAGCCGCTTCCGCCTCTCTCACCCCAATAACCGCCCGATCACCCGCGCCGTGTAATCCACCACCGGGATGATCCGTCCGTAATTGATCCGCGTCGGCCCGATCACCCCGATCGCGCCGACGATCCGCCCGCTGCCCTCAGCGCGCGCCGGCGCCACCACCATCGAGACGCCGGAGGCGCCGAACAACCCGCTCTCGGCGCCAATGAAGATGCGCACGCCTTCCGAGGTTTCCGCCAGTTCCAGCAGTTTCAGCATCGTCTCCTGCGCTTCCAGCCGCTCGAACAGCATCTGGATCGCGGCGAGGTGTTCGATCTGCGTCACATCCGCCAGCAGCCGCGCCTGACCGCGCACGATCAGATTGCCGCCGCGGCCACCCTCCCCCGTCCATGTCGCCAGTCCCGACGCCACCACCCGCGCCGTCAGGCCATCGAGTTCGGTGCGGTTGGCGGCCAGTTCCTCCGTCACCACGCTCCGCAATTCTTCCAGCCCCCGGCCAGCGAGACGGTTGTTGAGGTAATTCCCCGCCTGTTGCAACGCCGAGGGCGGCAGGCCGGGCGGGGTCTCAATCACCCGGTTTTCCACATGCCCGTCGCCCGCCACCAGCACCACCAGCGCCCGTCCTGGGCCAAGCGGCACGAATTCGATATGACGCAGGGCGCCCTCGGTTTTTGGCGCGAGCACCAGACCGGCGGCGGCGGACAGGCCGGACAGCATGGAACTCGCCTCGGCCAGCGTGTCTTCCAGGCTGCGGCCCGAGGCTTCCAGGGCGGCGGCGATGGAGCCGCGCTCGTCCTCGCTCAGTTCGCCGAATTGCAGCAGCCCATCAACGAACAGCCGCAGACCCAGATCGGTGGGCAGCCGCCCGGCCGAGGTGTGCGGCGCGTACAGCAACCCCGTGTCGGTCAGATCCGCCATCACATTGCGGATCGTGGCGGGCGAGAGGTTCATCGGCAGACGGCGCGACAAGGTGCGGCTGCCGACGGGCTCGCCGGTTTCGACGTACTGTTCGACGATTTCCCGCAGCACCGCAGCCGAGCGGGCATCGAGGCCTGGCGGCAAGGGCGTGGTGCGAACGGTGAAACGTCCGGACGGCGGTACATGCGTGCTCATGAGGGGCCGGTCATTATGGGAACTCCAACCTGATGAAGGTAGAAGCCTTTGCCTCCGGGTCAAACTGAAAGTGGGGCGGTCATCAGGGTGATCGCACTTTGAGTTAAACTGACATTCGCGTTCCGCCTTGCCCGTGCCGGTGGTGATCGCCTCCTTCGTCAGTGTGAACCCGCGCCCTGGAGGATACCCTGGAACAGTTTTCCGCGGGCTGGGAAGGCATGGAAGACCCAGGAACCGGAAACGCGGCCCTCCATGATCTGCACGATTTGTTGACGATCGCCTTGTGCGCGGTGCTGAGCGGCGGCGAAACCGCGGAGGACATGGCGGTCTCCGGGTATCGTGGCGATTGATGGAAAGATCCTCCGCCGCTCCGGCGATCGCGCCCGCTCAGCACGGCATTATCCGTTGAACGCTTCAACGAGACCGCTCGCTCGCGCTGAGGCATCGAGAACGGGCCGCACTGGCGGCTGGATGTCGTGATGCATGACGATCAGACCATCACGCGAAGCCCGGCGGGGTTTCCATCCCAGGCGGTGTCAGCGCCATCGCCTTGAACAAACGCCCCATGCGATCTGGCTCCGTCAACCGCCGCGCGCCTTCCATCAGCGCCAATGCCCGCCCAGGGGGTTGGTGCCGCGCGAGTTGGTTGGTTCTTTGTAACAACCCCAGACGCGCGAGAAACAATCCTTGCGGAACCGGTCCATGCACCGTGCCGCCCGCCCCTCGCGCCACCGCCGCGAGCCGCGCGAAATCCACATGCGCGGTCAGATCGGCGGTGCCGGGCGTACTCAACGGGTCCACCGGCCGCCCCCCCGCGATGGCCTGGAGACTGTCGCCCGCCGCGCTGACCTCCGGACCGTAATCCAGCAACAGCGCCCCCCCCGCGTGCCGGGTCAGACGCGCGGCGAGGCTGGCCACGAACGCCTCGGCGGGTTCGCACCGTTCGATGACAGTGCCCTCGGCCGCGCCAGCAACCGGATCGCACGCGGCGGGTAATTCGACGAACCCCTCCGGCCCCACGAAACGCTCGGCCCAGCCCGCGCCACGGCGGACGAACTGACGGATCGGCAGCGCGTCGAGGAATTCATTGGCCAGTAGCAGGAACGGCCCCTCGGGCACGGTGTCGAGGCTGTCGTGCCACATCACCTTCCCCAGTTTTTCCCGCTGCACGGCCCGCAATCGCGGCGAGGTCTCGATCAGATGCACCGAAACCGCCGCGTGAAACGCTGGCGCGGCGCGGTTGATCGCCCGCAGCGCATCCGCCATCAGCGTGCCCCGGCCCGGTCCCGCCTCCACCAGGGCAATGGACGCGGGAGACCCCAGCAATCCCCAGGTCACGGCGGCCCAGAGACCGAGCACCTCGCCGAACGCCTGGCTGATCTCGGGCGCGGTGGTGAAATCGGCGAACGGATCGCGCGTCGCGTAATAGGCGGTGTTGGCCCGCGCCATGAAGTGGTCCAGCCGCTCAGGCATCACGCGCGCATCCCCGGCCCGAGCGTGAACGCGCGCAAGGCATCGGATCGTGCGCCCGCGGCCCAAACGAGACCCACACGCGTCCCGGACAAGGCGGCGAGCCGGGTTTTCCATGCCTCCACCGCCTCCCCCCTGGGCCACAGGTAAGGCACCATGGCGGGGATGGTTTCCAGCGTGGCGCCGAATGGGTGCGGGAGGCTCATGAGGGGACAATGCACATCGAACGGCGGCAAAGGCTCGCTTTCCCCGCTGATCCTTCCAACCCCCGTCAGACTGTGCGGCAACCGCACCGGGGGATCGGGCACCACGAGCCGGACCCGCGCCCCCGCCGCGGCGATCAAAGGCGCGTAACGGCAGAACTGGATCGCGTCCCCCAGACCGCCATCGCCATGCAGCAGCACGATCCCGCCCCTGTGTCCCGACCCACGCGACCAGCGGCTGGACACTTCGAGCGCCAGCGCGTGGTCGGGAACGGTCCAGGCATGCGGCACTCTGGGCAACGGCGCTTCCTTCTTCCCCTGGCGGCGCGGGCCGCGCGCGATGGACAGAGCATCTTCCGCCAGGATTTTCAGAGACGGGCACGGATGAGACCGTCCCCTGGTTTACCCGTCACACGCCATTGGTGCGAAGCCTTATGGCGTTGATAACGGCGGACGCCCTGAAAAACCAGCGTATCCTGGCGAATGCGCTTTCGCCGTGTCACGCGCCCGGCGTCGCGGACGCTCCATCGCCCGGCGATCCGTCCCACGGCGCGGCGGGACCAATGACACGCCGGATGTCGTCTTTCATGCATGGCGCATTGAAATTCATCACCAGGCCCAGGAACAATCCGCTGAGACGAAGATACGTCTGCAACTGCGCTTCATGGATTGGCAACACCTGATGCACGGCCTTGATCTCCAGCACCAGGGCATCCTCAACGACAATATCCATCTGATAATGCCCATCGAGGGTCTGGCCTTTGTACACGACCGGCAAGGATCGTTGCCGCGCGAACGCCAGACCGGCGGCGGCGAGTTTCTCGCACAGGCACGTCTCATACACGCTCTCCAGCAATCCTGGGCCGAGCGTGCGATGCACCTCGATCGCGCACCCAATCACACGGCTCGTGAGGGCGCTGCCGGGCATGATCGTCATGGGCGGATTCTCCTTTCCCGGAACCCTGACGGACATGCTTTAAGAAAGTCTGAACGAACGAGGCGAAAGAGCGGGTGATGAACCGCTTCCCTGGCCCTCTGGCCCTCCATGATGAATCCTTCACGGCGCCGGTCGCGGAGTCCGGCCTGGCAAGGGTGGCGCCTTGGGTGGGCCGGAGCGCGCGGCGGTGAAAGCAAGGATTCATCATGGAGGGCCATGAGGACCAGAGGGCCGGAGCGTCCTTCGGGAGAGGCGTCCGCGCGTCTTTCAGCGCAGACCTGCTGGCCCGCGCGGTCAGAAATGCAGGAATGTGCCGCCGGGGGCAATCTGCTGGATCATGTCGAACTCCACACGGTTGGCTGTCACCACCGGCAAGCCCTGTTTCGCCGCCGTGAGATAGATCAGCGCGTCGTTCAGGCATTCCTTGCGTTGATGCGGCTGAAACCCCTGCACGCGGGCGAGCGTGCCCGCGATCACGCCCGCGAGGTGCCAGGTCTGGGCGTCCGGCACCAACGCCACGCGCGTCTGCCCGGTGATGGACGCCGCCGCGATCAGTTGGTCAGGCGGGCGCGGGGTCAGCTTGCCGCGCCACTTCTCCGTTTTGCGGCGCCGGAGCAGTGCCTCCAGATCAATACTCAGGCGTGTGCGACGGGCCAAGCGTCCCGCGGGTCCGCTTCATCGCGGCCGCCACCGGGTCCGGCCGCGCCAGGAGCGCCAGCGCGGCGAGGCCCAGTTCCGTGGCCGGGCGCAGGCCGGTCTCGCGTTTCGCCGCCTCGATCAGCGCCCTGGGCGCGCGGAAACGGGCATGCCCGGTCTTGTCGTCGGAGCAGCCCCGCCCGCCGCGCCTCGTCGATCAGAGCGGCGCCCATGGACGGCGGTGGGGGTGCGAGGTCATGGCCATTCGGCATGGGAGGGGTTCCTGAGAGTTGTGCGCGGTATTCAGTTTTCGTCACACAATGCGAGTTTGGGAGGTGTGTTTTCAACTGAACGGCTGATGCCAGAGAGCCGACCCGTTCAGGCCCTCACCGCCGGGCGCGCTCGCAGCGCCAGCCACACCCCCGCCACCAGCATCGGCAGAGACAGCACCTGCCCCATCGTCGCCCCGAACGCGAGGAAGCCGAGGAACGCATCCGGCTCCCGGAAGAACTCGCCGATGATGCGGGCGATGGCGTAACCGGCCAGGAAAATCCCGGTCATCATGCCGAACCGCGCGCGCACGGCCTCGCGCTGGGACAACAGGATCATGACCGTGAACAGGATCACGCCTTCCAGCAGGGCCTGATACAACTGGCTCGGGTGCCGCAACTGTTGCGTCACGTCATGCGGGAACACCATGGCCCAGGGCACGGCGCCGGTGGTGGGGCGGCCCCAAAGTTCGCCGTTGATGAAGTTGGCCATGCGGCCCAGACCCAGACCGATCGGCGCGCACACCGCCAGCCGGTCGGCGAAACCCAGGATCGGGATCTTTTGCTGGCGGCAGAAGATCACCAGCGCGATGGCGACGCCCAGCATGCCGCCATGGAAGCTCATGCCGCCGCTCCAGACCTGGAGAATCGCGAGCGGGTTCGCCAGATACAAAGCGGGCTGGTAGAATAAGCAGTATCCCAGCCTCCCTCCCAGCACGATCCCCAGCGTCGCCCATGACACGAAATCGTCCACCTGAGTCCGGTTGGCGACGGCGGGCGGCTGGATTGCCAGACGGTGCATGAGGCGCCAGCTCAGGACGATGCCCAGGATATAAGACAGGGCGTACCAGCGGATGGCGAACGGCCCGATCTCGATCAGAACCGGGTCGATATTGGGGAACAGCAGAACGGGGATCATGCGTGCGGACCGGAGGTGGCGAGGTAATCCTGGATGTAGCGGCGGACGCCTTCCTCCAGCGGTGTGAACTGGCCAGCGTATCCGGCGGCGCGCAGACGCTCCATCGGCGCCTGGGTGAAGGACTGGTACTGGCCCTTCAACGCTGCGGGCATGGCGATGAACGCCACGTCGCGCGGCCTGCCCGCCGCGTCGCACACGGCATGGGCGAGATCGAGATAGGTGCGCGCCCGCCCGGTGCCGAGGTTGAACAGCCCGTTCACCCCCGGATGGTCGAGCAGCCAGAGCATCACATCGACCACATCGCCCACCCAGATGAAGTCCCGTGCCTGCGCCCCATCGGCGAGGCCGGGCACGTCGGAGCGGAACAGGCGGGCGGGTGCTCCGGCGGCGACCTCATCGTACTTGACCTTCACGACGGAGATCATGCTCCCCTTGTGGTACTCGTTCGGGCCGTAGACGTTGAAGAATTTCAGCCCCGCCCATTGCGGCGGACGCTCGCGGGCGATGGCGAGGCGGCGGGTCACGGTCAGGTCGAAGGCGTGCTTGGTCCAGCCGTACAGATTCAGCGGGCGCAGGCGGGCCAGCGCCTCTGGCCGGGCGTCGTCGTCGAAGCCACCGGCGCCATCGCCATAGGTCGCGGCGGAGGAAGCATAGACGAAGCGCACGCCGCGTTCCGCGCACCAGGTCCACAGGCGGCGGCTGAGTTCGGCGTTGGTGGCCCAGGTGTGATCGCCGTCGGTGGCGGTGGTGCTGCTGATGGCGCCGAGATGGAAGACCATCTCCAGCGGGGGGTGCGTGGCCAGGAAGTCGTCCACCTGGTCCGGATGGACGATGCGATCGGGCGGATGGGCGGCGAGATTGAGCCATTTGCCCTTGCAACCCAGGCGATCGACCACAACTGTTTCAAGACCGCGCCGTGTGAGCGCCGCCTGTAGATTGGAGCCGATGAAGCCCGCGCCGCCGGTGATCAGAATCATGGCGGCGATTTACAGGAGGGCGGCGGCGGGCGAAAGCTGTCCCATGAAGCGCCCGTGCGGCGAAAGGACCCGATGCCATGACTGACCGTCCGCGTTTTTTCGATGACCTCGCCGGTGTGGCCGGTGGCGCCCTCTCCGCCCTGACCGGATTGCGCCAGGAGGCGGAGGCTATCGTGCGCGCCCGGATTGATGAGGCGATCCGTGCCCTCGACCTCGTGCGGCGGGATGAATACGACGCCGTGGCGGAAATGGCTGGCAACGCGCGGGCCGGTCAGGAAGCGGCGGAAGCCCGTGTGACGGCGCTGGAGGAGCGGCTGGCGGTGATTGAGGCCCGGTTGTCAGGTTTGGAAACCGCGCCGAAGCCTCGTGACTGAGATTGTGAGTGCTTCGCCGCGGGTTCGCTCCGTGGGCCTTGCGGCGCGGCGCGACACCTCTATAGGCTGATCTTCGTGGCCAACCTCAAGGGAATCCAGAAATTTCCGATTCCCAGAGCTTTTGGGGCAGATGGCCGCGCCCGGCCTTCCTCCTGACGGGAGACCCCGCATGTCGGCTTCTATGATGACAACCCGAGACGTCTCCGCGAATCCCCTGGATATCATGGAGCAAATCGTCACGGCCAATGAATGGTCGTTCGACCGGAGGGGCGAGGCGGAAATGGTCGCGGAAGCCCCCGGACGGTGG
>JAYVCG010000521.1:0-3549 GCA_043750075.1 Acetobacteraceae bacterium
GTGGAGCCGAGGGGAATCGAACCCCTGACCTCCTGAATGCCATTCAGGCGCTCTCCCAACTGAGCTACGGCCCCGGCGCGGAGGCGGTCGTATAACCAGACTCTCCGTCCGCGGCAAGTCCGTGTTTCAGGAATATGTCCTCTCGCACCCCGCGCCTCTCCTTTTTCCCCATGGGCCGTTCCTTTCCCTCAGGGTCATCCGGTGGCGCCGTGCCGGGCGCACCGGCGGAGAACCGAACGATCCCGCCATCCCCTTGACCCCGCCCCCCTGCGCGCTATCCATCCCCACCCAACAGGAGATCCCCCATGCGCGCCTGGGCCGTCGTCGAGAACGGAAAACCCCTTCAGGAAATCGAACTTCCCACGCCTGAGCCCAAAGGCACCGAGGTCCTGGTCGAAGTCACCCATTGCGGCGTCTGCCATTCCGACCTGCACATCTGGGAAGGCTATTACGACCTGGGCGGCGGCCAGAAAATGTCGCTGGTGGACCGCGGCGTGACACTGCCGCTCGCCATGGGGCATGAAATCGTCGGCCGGGTCGCCAAACTCGGCCCCGACGCCAAAGGCGTGAAAGTCGGCGACATCCGCATCGTCTACCCCTGGCTTGGCTGCGGCACCTGCGAGACCTGCCTCGCCGAGGAAGACAACATGTGCGTCCGCGCCTCGCGCAGCCTGGGCGTCTACCAGAACGGCGGCTACGGCACGCATGTGATCGCGCCGCATCCCCGCCATCTGATCGAACTCGGCGGCGTCGATCCGGCGGTGGCCGCGACCTATGCGTGCTCAGGTATCACGGTCTATTCGGCGATCAAGAAGGTCATGCCCATCCCGAAGCATGAGGCGATCGTGCTGGTTGGCGCGGGCGGGCTCGGTCTGAACGCCATCAAGGTGCTGCTGGCGCTGAAACATGAACACATCATCTCGGTCGATATCAGCGCCGAAAAGCGGGAAACCGCGTTGAAGACCGGTGCCCACAAGGTCGTCGATGGTCTGGGGCCGGACGTGGCGAAGCGCATCGTCGAGGCGGCGGGCGGGCCAGTGCTGGCGGTGATCGATCTCGTGAACGGCACGCAGACCGCGCGCTTCGCGTTCGGCGCCCTGCGCAAGGGCGGCAAGCTGGTCCAGGTCGGCCTGTTTGGCGGCGAGTTGATGCTGTCGCTGCCCATCATGGCGATCCGCGCGCTGACCGTGCAGGGCTCCTACGTGGGCAACCCCAAGGAATTGCGCGAACTGATCCAACTGGCCCAGGACGGCTCCCTGAGCGCGCTGCCGGTGGCGACGGTGCCACAGAACCAGGCGGATGACGCGCTGATGCGTCTGCGCGATGGCAAGGTCACGGGACGCCTGGTTTTGAAAGCGGAGGCCGCGTGATGAGCGCCACCCATTCCCAGGCTGGCAACAGCGGCATGCGCCGTTCGGTTGTCCTGAAACGCCGTCCGCGGGGCGAGCCCAGCTCAGAGGATTTTGAGATGCGGGAAGACCCGATCCCCGCGCCGGGACCGGGGGAGGTGGTGACACGGACCATCTGGCTCTCGATCGACCCGTACATGCGCGGGCGGCTGCGGGAGGAACAGACCTACGCCGTCGCCATCCAGATCGGTGAGGTGATGACCGGCGAAACCGTGGGGGAGGTCATCGCCTCCAACCATCCCGGCTTTGTCCCCGGCGACATCGCGGTGGGCGCGCGCGGCTGGCAGAGCCACGGTGTCACGGACGGCGGCAAATTGATGAAGATCGAACGCGGCGGGGCGAAACTCTCCGCCTATCTGGGCGTGCTCGGCATGCCGGGCGCCACGGCTTTCGCCGGGATCACCGAGATTTGCCAGCCGAAAAAAGGCGAGACGGTGGTGATCTCCGCCGCCTCGGGCGCGGTGGGGTCGGTCGCCGGGCAACTGGCCAAACGCGCGGGGGCCAGGGTCGTGGGTGTGGCGGGCGGGCCGGACAAGTGCCTGTGGGTGCAGGACACGCTTGGCTTAGATGCTTGCGTCGATCACCGCTCCCACGATCTGCGCGCCGAATTGCAGGCGGAGTGCCCGAACGGGATCGATGCGTATTTTGAGAACGTGGGCGGCGCGGTGCAGGCGGCGGTGTTCGATCTGCTCAATCCATTCGCCCGCGTGGCGATGTGCGGGATGGTTTCGCAATACAATGAACGGGTGTTTCCGCCGGGCCCCAATCTTGGCTTCGTCGTGGGTAAGCGCATTTTGATCCAGGGCTTCATCGTTTCCGATAAACCGGAGCGGCTGGTTGAATGGAGAAAGCGCGCGGCGCCCTGGGTGGCTGATGAAAGTCTGCTGTACCGGGAAGATGTGCATGAGGGGCTGGAAAGTGCCCCGGCGGCGCTGGTGGGCATTCTGAGCGGACAGAATTTCGGCAAATTGCTGGTCAGGGTGGGTCCAGATCCCTTGTAGGGCGGGCTTTCGCGGTCAGGGGAATTGGTTGGGGAAGCAGGCCGGGGCGCTGCCCCGCGCCCCGCCAGGAGGCTTTGCTTCCTGGACATCCACCAAAGGCTCGCCTTTGGAAACCATCCATGGAGAACCATGAGAGCCCCGGTTTCCTTCAGGCTACCGTCCATCCTTCGCGGCGCGTTCCGTGAACCGGCCGCACGTATCACGGCCGGACACGATCACATCCAGCGCGGCGCAGACGCCATCATCCCCCCACACCGACGCGCGCGCCGAGCCCATCGTGGTCAGACCAGGAATCATCGCCTCGATCCGCGCGGGCGCGTTCACGAAATGGATGCAATGCGTGCAAATCCCAGAGGTCATCGCCTGAGATTGGCCCAGTACGACTGGAAGACGATCGCCGACAGCACGAACCCGAGCACGAGGTTGACCACCACGCCGGTGGCGAACGCGATGAACGAATCGGCGCTCGCCGGCACCAGCCCCCGCAACCGCATCGTCAGGCCGATGCTGAGGAAGCTGAAGGTGAACACCCACCCCCGCAGGCTGTTCAGCGGCGCGATGAACGCGGGCCGCACCACGGTCTCGAAATCGGCGTAGCTCAGATGCTGGCTGGCCAGCGTCGTCAGCAGCGAGGCGGCGAGCAGTCCAAGAATGAATTTGGGAAAACGCCGCCAAAGATCGCCAGGCGTGACCCGCTGCCGGACCTCGGACGTTTCCCAGCGGGTCAGCGCCACGAAGGACAGGATCACGGCCCAGAGGCCGATCCACATGTCGCGGCCCACCACCTTGACCAGGGTGTAAGCCCAGATCGCCTGATCGGGCGTGCCTTCCACCACGCCGGACCGCGCGAAGGCGCCATAGGTCTGGGCCGCGACGAAACCCGCCGCGTCCGTGAATTGCGATGTGCCGATCCAGGCGCCGCCGACACCCGCCGGCAGGTACCAGGCGCGGGCCAGCATCGGCAGCAGGAAAATCATCAGAATGGACCATGACACCACCGAGGCCACCGCGATGGACAGATGTTCCCGCCGCGCCCGGATCGCGCCGGCGATCGCGATCACCGCCGACACGCCGCACACCGCGCCACCCACCGCCAGCAGGGCCGCGAGCTTGCGGTCCAGTTCCAGGAAGATCGCCGT
>JAYVCG010000522.1:0-4531 GCA_043750075.1 Acetobacteraceae bacterium
TCCACCGTGCCCACGAATTCCCTGATTTGCGCCGGTCCACCGAGTTTGTCGGGGGAATACCAGGCGCCCAGTCGGCCGAGTTGCATTGTCAGTTCTCCAATTTTTCAGAAATCAAGGGGCGGAGACGATGGTTCCGTTCTTCATCAGGTCCGCGATTTCCTGGGGTGTGAATCCGGATTCGCGCAGAACTTCCGCGTTATGTTCACCTATTTTCGGTGGCTGGCGTGTGATGCCGGGCCGTTGGCGGTCGCCAAATTCGATGGGCAGAGCAGGCAAACCCACGATCTTGCCATCACCGCCACCGAAACGCGAGACATACACATCAAGAAGTCCACCGGTCGCCAAAAGATGCGGATCGGTGAACATGTCTTTTGGTTGTCCCACCGGAGCCCAGGAGACGTTGGCGCGCTCGCAGCGGGATTCTACTTCGGGTTGGGGGTATTTAAGGAGGACTTCTTGTAAAGCTGGTATGAGCCAGGAACGTTCCGCGAGGCGGGTGACATTCGTTGCCAGGCGCGGGTCGGCGGCGAGGGTGTGGAGGGAGAATTCCTCGACGAAGCGGGTCCATTGCTGGTCGCTGGTGACGCCGATGAACAATTCGCCCTCGCCCGCGGTTTTGAACACTTCGTAGATGGCCCAGGCGCCGCGGCGGGCGGGCATGGGGCGGGCTTCGAGGCCGGTGGCGGCCATGCCCGCCATGTGGGTGCTCATGAGGAAGGCGGCGCTTTCGAACAGGGCGCTGCTGACGCGTTGGCCTTTGCCGGTCTGGTCGCGTTCGCGCAAAGCGGCCTGTGTGGCAACGACGCCGAACATGGCGCCCATGATGTCGATGACGGAGGCTCCGGCGCGGAGTGGTTGTCCGATTGGGCCGGTCATCCAGGCGAGGCCGGTCTGGAACTGCACCACCTCATCCAGCGCGGGCCGGTGTTCGTAGGGACCGGCGAGGTAGCCTTTCAACGCGAGGTAGATCAGCCGCGGATTATGTGGCGCGAAATGCTCATACCCGCACTGCAACCGTTCCATCGTGCCGGGACCGAAATTTTCGATCACGATGTCGGTTTTTTCGACCAGGCGGAGCATCGCGGCCTGGCCTTCGGGTTTTTTCAGGTCGATGGCGAGGCTGCGTTTGTTACGGTTGAACGCGGCGAAGAAGCCCGCGCCGAAGCCTCCCAGACGGCGGGTGTGATCGCCGTTGGGGGCGGGCTCGACCTTGACGACATCGGCGCCAAGTTCCGCGAACAAAAGGCCGGCGGTTGGCCCCATGACGGTGTGGGTGAACTCAAGAACCTTGAGTCCCGCCAGGGGGTGGGCTGACATCAGGCGGCCATCCGGCGGAAGGCGTCGAGGCTGCCCGCGTGGATCAGTTCGCCGGGGAGTTGATGGCCGACGATTTCCTCCGCCATGCGGCCGACCTCGATCAGTTTGTCGAGATCGACTCCGGTGTCGATGCCCATTTCCTCGCACAGCAGCACGAGTTCCTCGGTGCAGATGTTGCCCGCGGCCTTGGGCTGGCCGGCGAAGGGGCAGCCGCCGAGACCGCCGACGGTGGAATCGAAGCGGGTGACGCCTATTTTCAGTCCGGCATGGGCGTTGGCGACGGCGAGGCCGCGGGTGTCGTGCAGATGGAGGGAGATTTTCATCTCCGGCCAGCGTTCGCGCACCGCGCCCACGGTGCGTTCGATACGCATCGGCGTCGCCCAACCCATGGTGTCGGCGAGGGAGAACAGTTCTATCCGCGCGCCGGTTTCCGCGGCGATTTTCATGCCGTCCTCCAAGGTCTGGATGACCTTGGCGGGGGTGATGTCGCCCTGGTAGTTGCAGCCGAACGCGGCCATGACGCCGACGCGGCTGACGGGGATGCCGCGCGAGAGGTGCTGTTCGGCGTGACGCTTCATCTGCGCCAGGTTTTCCTCGTGCGTGCGGTTGAGGTTCTTCTTGGTGAACCCGTCCGACGCGGTGAGGGAGATCGAGCCGTCGATGCTCAGTTTGTCCTTGAAGGCCAGCGCGCGGTCGAGGCCGTTGCCGTTGAAATAAAGCCCGGTGTAGTGGACGCCTGGCTTCGCGGTGAAGCCCGCCGCCACCGCTTCCGCGTCAGCCCAGCCGGGGACGAGGCGGGTGTTGACGAAGGAGCAGACCTGGATGTGGTGCAGGCCGGTTTCGCTGAGGGCGTCGATCAGGCGGATTTTATCGGCGGTGCTGATTGGGCCGGGTTCGATCTGAAAGCCCTCGCGCGGGCCTTCCTCATGGATTTCGACATGTTTGGGCAGGTCGGTCATGGTGGTGGTCCTTATCAGATGATTTTGGCGGCTTTGAAGCCCGCGATGGCGTCTTTGTCATAGCCAAGCTCGGCGAGGATTTCATCGTTGTGCTGTCCGAACATCGGCGGCGGGCGATCCACTTTCGGGCCGCCATGGGCGAAGGTGAAGGCGGCGACGGGAACGGTGAACGATCCGGGCACGCCGGGGGCGTTGTCGTGTGTGTGCAGGATGCCGCGGCTGGCGATTTGCGGGTCGGCCAGGGCCTCGCCCATGGTGCGCACGCGGGAGGCGGGGATGTGGCGTTCCTGCAACCATTCTTCCCATTCGGCGGCGGTTTTCGCCAGCATTTTCTCCGCCAGCACCGTGACCTCGCGATCATGATCGGCGTCGCGCTCGTCGTTGGTGCGTTTCGCCATGTCGGGGCGTTCCAGCGCCACCCACAGGCGTTTTTGCTGACGCAGGTTGGAGGCGCCGATCATCACGAGGCCGTCTCTGGTCTCGTACGTCTGGCTGGTGGCGTGGCCGGTGGAATTGCCGGATGGTTTCGGATGTTTACCGTTACGCATATAGCCCGTGACATGGCTCGCCATCAGGATCATGGCGACATCCAGCATCGCCATGTCGATGCGCTGGCCCAGACCGGTGCGTTCGCGCTGGAACAGGGCGGCGGAGAGGGCGTAGGCGCCCATCGTGCCGGTCGCGTAATCGATCGCCGGGGCGCCGATTTTGACCGGGCTGGCACTGGGTGTGCCGGTCATCGCCATGATGCCGGACGTGGACTGGATCACATGGTCATACGCGGTGCGTTCGCGTTTGGGGCCGCCCTGACCGAAAGCCGAGAACGAGGCGTAGATCAGTTTCGGGTTGATTTTCTTCAGGTCTTCATAGCCGAGACCCAGTGCCTCGAACGCGCCGGGCCGGTAGTTTTCGACCAGCACATCGGCGGTGGCGACGAGTTTCTTCAGGATGTCGCGGCCTTGTCCGGTTTTCAGGTTCAGGGTGATGGCGCGTTTGTTGGAGCCTTGCGTGAGGAAGCCGGTGCCCATGTTCGCATGGTTCAGGTCGTTGTCGCTGCCGGAATCGCGGCTTTGGTCCGGGTCATCCGGATGTTCCACTTTTATCACGTCCGCGCCCATGAGGCCAAGCTGGTAGGCGGCGAAGGGGCCTGCCAGCACGTGGGTGATGTCGATGATGCGGATGCCTTCGAATGGTCGTTGCATGGGGGTTCCTCCGGTCTTTTCGCGGCGGAGGGTGAAGCCTTGCTCTCGTGGCGTCAACACGCTTGGATATAAGGGAAGCCCAGGGGCGGCGTCCCTGGCCTTCTTTAAACACTTCAGGGGAAACAACCATGCCGGTCGATCTGAAAATCGAGGGCGCCGTCGCCAAGGTCATCCTCAACCGGCCCGAACGCCTGAACGCCCTGACCTGGGACATGCGCCAGCAACTGCGCGAACATTTCACCGAACTCCGCTTCAACGAAGCCATCCGCGCCATCATCGTCACCGGCGAAGGCCGCGCCTTCTGCACCGGTGCCGATGTGGGCGGCATGGAACGCAAGGAACTCCGCGGCGAACGGGAAAAACTGCAACAAGGCAGCCATTCCTACATGCGGGTGCTGACCGCGATCGAAAAACCCGTGATCGCGGCGGTGCGCGGCCCCACGGTGGGCATCGGCTGGAGCATCGCGATGGGCTGCGACCTGATCGTCGCCTCGGAAACGGCACGCTTTTCCCAGATCTTCCGCCGCATCGGCCTTGCCCCCGACGGCGGCGCGATCTGGTTTCTGACGAAACGCATTGGCCTCGCCCGCGCCAAGGAACTGGTGTTCACCGGGCGCTTCGTGGACGCGCATGAGGCCTTGTCCCTCGGCCTCGTCAACCAGGTCGTGCCGGATACGGAACTGATGGCGAAGGCTGAGGCACTGGCCGCCGACCTCGCCGCCGGGCCGACCTTCGCCTTTGGCATGGCGAAGAAAATGTTCGCCATGGCCAACAGCACCTACGAAGATTTCCTCGACGTGGAAAGCCTCGTGCAGCCGCAACTGGGACAGAGCGAGGACCACCGCGAAGGCGTCGCCGCGTTCAAGGAAAAACGGGAGCCGCGCTTCAAGGGGCGGTGAGGGGGCTTCACGCCCTTACTTCGGCCGCGAGTTCGGCGGCGGTCATGAACGGAAAACGCGCCCACAAGGTGCTGCCATGTTTCTTCAGCGCGCGTTTGAAAGCCCCATTCCCGCCATACGTGCCGGGAGGCGCCACCTGAACGCCGCCGGGATA
>JAYVCG010000523.1:0-5447 GCA_043750075.1 Acetobacteraceae bacterium
CGCCAGAGGCGGAGTAAACGGATCGGCCCTTGTATGACGCAGCAGGGCATCACACCGCAGACACCCCGCCCGCGCATCCGGCGGCATGGCGGGAAGCTGTTGGATGGCACCGCAATCATGGCACTCCAGCAGATGAGGACGGGTAAGGTGGGGTGGCAATGCCATGACCGGAGGATAGAGAGGAGGTTAGGCGAGAATGCGGCGGCGGCCCAGGGCATGGCCGCCGTGGTGTTCCACATGATGCGCTGGCGTTTTACCTTATAAGGCGGCGGTCGGGGAAAAGCCCGGATGGTGCTCGCCTTTGTCGGTGAAGTGGGTTGTGCTGAGGATATGGTCAGGGTGCCGCGACCGATGGGAACCTTCAGGGTTGAATGGACTTGTCACCTCCATGGCCGGGATCGAGGCGTTGGAGTGAGAAAAAATGTGATCAAAGCAAAACACATCATTGAACGTGAGAACATGGTCCGTGAGATAAGAACCATTTTTAGGTTTTTATTCTTGAAATAACTGACCTGAATGCCCAGGCTTTGTTGAAAAGTCTGGATTTTCCGCCATACCCACTCCAATCATCAGGAATGAACACCTGATTTTTGTTATTAACTCGTCATGTGACTCGTGTGCATGCCGATTGCTCATCCATGCACGATGAATCAGGAGATGAAAAATGAAACTCTGGACGGCTCTGCTGGCTTCAGCCGCGATCATCACACCGTTGGCCATGGCCGGCGCGCAGCCCATCAGTGGTTTGTACATGGGTGGCGGCGCTGGCGCCAATTATCTCCCGCCTCAGGGCTTCCGGCTTTCGGCTCCTGGCAAAATCGCGCGTGAAGGTGATGTACGCTCGGAGATTGGCCCGGTGATCGTGCTTAGTCTGGGCTGGGGTTTCGGCAACGGTCTGCGTACTGAGATCGAAGGCAATTACCGGGAAAACCATGGTTTCAATCATCCCACCGGCTTTGGCGGCCCAGGAACTTCTGGGGGGGATGAGCAAAAAGCTGGTGTCATGTTCAACGTTCTGTACGATTTCGTTGGATTAATGCCAGTGGTGCAGCCTTACGTTGGCCTTGGTGTTGGTTATCAGGCCGTGATGGAACATGGGTTGCGCGCCAACATCGGCGGTGTGGGCACGGTCGGCGCCGCCAGCAACAAACGCGACAGCGTCGCCTATCAGGCCATTCTCGGCATCGCCCTCCCCATCGAAAGCGTTCCTGGGCTTGCCATGACGGCGGAGTATCGCTTCATGGGGCTGGCGATTGACCGCATGTATCCGGCGAGAATCGCTGGCGTGAATGGCCGCATCACCTCAACCGACAATTACAATCACAGCATGCTTTTGGGCGTGCGCTATGCCTTCAACGTGGCGCCTCCCGCGGCCGCGCCAATGCCGGTGGCCGATCTGGGCGCCAAGACCTTCCTGGTGTTCTTTGACTGGGATCGCGCCGATCTGACGGGCCGTAGCCAGGGCATCATTCGCGACGCTGCCAATTACGCGATGGGAACGCGCTATACCCGTATCGATGTGGACGGGAACGCGGACACTTCGGGCAATCCTGGCTATAACCAGGGCCTGTCAGAGCGTCGCGCGAATGTAGTGGCGGCTGAAATGGTCCGCAATGGCATACCACAAAGCGCGATTTCCATTCACGCTTATGGTGACACGAAGCTGCTTGTTCCCACCGGCCCAGGGGTAAGGGAGCCGCAAAACCGGCGGGTGGAAATCATTTATCATTGATATTTCGACTTTCATAACAATGAAAAGAGGTGCTTTCGGGCACCTCTTTTTTTTGCTTTCGCCCCGCGCCGCTGAAAACAAGCTGCTTCAAAAGCTCCGTGCCAGGGAAGCCGTGATATGATCCGCGAGCTTTTCCAACGCGGCCTCCATGGCTGAAACGACAAGATCATCCGTGAGCCCGGAGCCGCTCGCTGAAGCGGAAATGCTTGTCACGACCGTGGCGCGCGCGCTGACGGGATTGGTCTGTCCCTCCTCGCGCGGCATTGTCCAGCGTGCCGTCAGGACACAGCGCCTGTCAGCGCGTATGTCGAAGGCTTCCACATCCACCAGCAGCCGCCGCGTGGCCTGACCGGACAGAGCCGATTGCACGATCAGCACCTTGGGCATGCGCCGGGTCAACGCCGCTCCCAGCGCATGCGTGATGCCGACGGAAAGCCGCTCTCCCCATTTCCCCGTTTGACTGGATTTTAACTCATTCCGGCCGTCACGGAAAAGAATGTCGGAGGAATCCAGATAATCGGGCAAGGATACTTTCGCCAGTTCCATCACCGGCCGTGTTCCTTCCGCGCGCACGCCGGGCACCGCCTCGACCGGCGGGGTCAACACATAAATACGCGGGGGAGGTCCTGAAGACTGGCAGCCCATGAGCAACATCATGCCCGCCATCATGATCCATGATTTCATCGTGATTTTCCCAAAATGGTTCCCGCCGGATTACGCTCCAGATCGCGGGCGAAATTGCGCAACGAACTCGCGCTGGCCGCGAGATCGCGCATCGCCGCTTCGAGGTCGCTGCGCACCTGAGCACGCGGGGCGATGAGGTCGTTCACCGCGCCAATCAATTTTTCCGCCTGTGTCGCGGCATGATTGGCCGTGGTCAACACAAGGGTGATCTCCTTGCCGCTCGTTTCGACCAGAGTGCTGGCGGTGATGGAGAGTTTATCGATGGAATTCAACGTGCGCGACGCATCGCGCTGAACTTCTTCCACCGCCGCCGTCGCCGTTTGCAATGTGCCGCGGGCGGCATCAGATGTTTGCTTCAGGCTTTCCGCCAAGGGGCCCAGGGTGCCGCTGAGTTCTCCGACGATCTTTTCAATCGATGTCAGGGCGATACGGGCTTTCTCCGCCAGTTCGGGTAATTTCAGATCGGCGATGTCGTCCTTGATTTTTTGCAGATCGGATGCGATGGACGGAATTTCCGGGACGGTATCACCCTCGTTGTGTACCGAAGGGTTTACTTCCTGTTGCGTATAAAAATCCAGATTGACGCTGAGTTGTCCCGTGACAAGGCTTTGCGTCGCCAGTTGCGCCCGGAGACCGGCTTTAATGGCCTGTTGCAGATCGGCCTCCGCGGCTTCAGCCGCGCCCTTGCTCCATGAAACCTGTTTGGGGTCGATTTCCAGGTAAACCGGAATGACCGGCACGAGTTCAGGAAGTTTCAGATAGACCTTCATGCTGCGTACCGTTCCGACCTTCACGCCCCGCAGCGTCACGGGCGCGCCGACTGAAAGACCCGCGACCGAATCCTGGAAATAGACCACGACACGCAGGTTTTTCTCCAGCAGCCGCGTGCCGCCAAACAGCAGAACCGCTCCCACGCCCAATGCGATGGCGCCCAGTACGAAGGCCCCCACGGCGGTGGATTTACTGGCCACTTTGTACGCCTTTCCTGGTGGTCTGTTCATCTTCCAGACGCGCGCGGCTCATGAAAGCGCGCACCGTCGGGTGTTCGGAGTTTTCACGTAAATGCTTTGGCGAGCCATGTCCAATCGGCACTTTCGATTCCGCGTCGAGAAAAATTCCATCATCACAAATCTCGAACAAACTGGGCAGTTCATGACTGACCATGATGACGGTGACGCCGAAGCCGTCGCGCAATTCCAGGATCAGGTCGTCCAGCCGTTTGGAGGAAATCGGGTCCAGGCCCGCCGAGGGTTCGTCAAGAAACAAAACCTCCGGATCGAGCGCCAGTGCCCTGGCGATGCCAACGCGCTTACGCATTCCCCCGCTCAGATCGGACGGCATGACCGAACCTGCCTTGTCCAACCCGACCAGAGATAATTTCAACCGGACCAGCGCGGTGACCGAAGCCTCATCCAATTTGGTGAACATCCGCAACGGCAACGCGACATTGTCCTCGACCGTCATCGAACTCCACAGCGCGCCACTTTGAAACATGACGCCAAAACGATGGCCGATCTCGGTACGGCGTTCCTCGGCCGCGCTCCAGTAATCCTCCTCATCGATGAGGATGGTGCCTGTTTTGGGACGCAGCAGACCAATCATCGTCTTCATCAACGTGCTTTTGCCACAGCCACTGCCGCCCATGATGGCGAAGATGGATTTGGTTTTGACCTGAAACGAAACATCGTGCTGCACCGGACTGGCACCATAACCAAAGGCGAGATCGCTCACCTTGAATTTCGGATCGGTTCTTTCGATGGCCATCGCGTCAAAAATCCAGCGCGTTGGCGCAGACCGCGAACACCGCGTCCAGCGCGATCACGCCGACGATGCAGATCACCACGGCGCCCGTGGCGGCCTGACCCACATCCGCCGCGCTGCGTCCCGCGTTGAGCCCGGAACGGCATCCGACAAAGGCGATCAATGCTCCAAATGTGATGCTTTTGATCAGCCCGAACACGATCTGGCTGCCAGCCACGGACAGACGGATTTGCTCGATGAAGGTTTCCGGTGACAGATTGAGCATGGCGACCGCCACGACGAAGCCACCAAAAATGCCGACCGTGCTGGCATATAAATACAGCAGCGGCATCATCGCGGTCAGGCTGATCATGCGCGGCAGTATCAGATAATCCTGAACCGGGATGCCGATGGCGCGCAGGGCGTCGATTTCCTCGCTGCCCTGCATCGTGGCGATGTGCGCGGCATAAGCCCCGCCCGTGCGCCCGGACATCACGATCGCGGTCATCAACGCCGCCATTTCCCGCACCACCGCGAGACCGACCAAAGCGGCGATATAAATATCCGCGCCGAATTTACGCAATTGCACGGCGCCGACGAAGGCGAGAATACCTCCCACCAGAATGTTGACGATGGTGACGATCGGCAAGGCCCCGATCCCCGCGTCATACAGGCATGTCAACAAATCGGCGCCGCGCATACGGCCTTTGCCGCGCAGAAGGACGCCGCCCCGCAACACGATGTCCCCCACCATGCTCAGGACATCCATCGCTGTGTTTCCAAAAGCCAGGACCGCCCTGCCCACGCGGCGGACCAACGGAACCGGAGCAGGGTCTGGCGGCGGCGAAGCTTCTCCCTGCACCATCAACGCCAAAAGTTTCAACGCCGGAGCGGGAAGTCCCGTTTCATCAAATCGCAGCGCCTTTTCCTTGGCCGCGTGGTGCAAGGCCGCGATGAAAACCAGTAAACCGCTGTCCCAGCGTCCCAGTTCTTGTGTGTCAAAGGAGAGCGCGCCGCCGTTGGCCGCTTCCAGGATACGGGACACGGACGCGACATCCCCCGCCAGTCCGTCACGCGCGATCCAGTCACCGGTGAACATGACAACCACACCGTTGGCTTTGGCGCGAACGGCCCAACCCTCACCCGCCGGTGGTTCAGTGGCGCCTGGCGGCCGTTTATCCGCAACCAATGACACTCCGTTACCCTTCGTACCATGGGCGTGCCCTGAATCGTTGTGCGCGAGGCACCACCGCGTACGCGAGGTTCAGCGATCGAAGCAATGACCTTGATT
>JAYVCG010000524.1:0-4676 GCA_043750075.1 Acetobacteraceae bacterium
TCCCGTCAGGTCCGGCCACAGCGCGCCGATCCGGGCACGCAGCAGCCGCGCGGCCACCGCCCCGCGTCCGGTGCCGTAAAACTCCGCCGCCATGCGCGCATCCACTGTCATGCACGGGCATCATAGAGGATTTCGCGCCACAACGCGGCATGTTTCGCCGGAAGGGGAGACATCAGCGCGCCGGATGGATGAAATGCACCGAGGTCGATTCGCCCCGGCCAGGGTCCATGACGAAACCCTTGCGCGCGGCCCAGTACAGGCGCTGCCAGTACAGCGGCAGGATGGCCGCATCGTCCATGGCGATTTTCGTCGCCGCCGCCAGCAGCGTGCTCCGCTTCGCCGGATCAAACTCGACCGAGCCAGGCGCCAGCGCCTCATCGAAGGCCGGGTTGGTGTATCGCGCGCGGTTCAACGACCCCGTGCCCCTGGCCGCGTCGTAGGTCGCCAGCACGCCGGTCAGACCGTTCAGCGAACTGCTGGCCACGCTGCCATAACTGAACGTGAAAATGCTGTATTTCCGCTGCGTCGCCGCCGGAGCATAGACGTTATACGGCACCACCTCCACCGCGTTCACCTTGATGCCGCCACGGGAAAACATCTGCCCCAGACCCTGCGCCACCTGCGAATCGTTGGGAAAACGGTTGCTGGAGCCATGCAGCGTCAGGCCGAACCCGCCGGGATACCCGGCCTCAGTCAGCAATTGCCTCGCGCCCGGCAGATCGAACGCCATGGGTTTCAGCGCCGGATCGTGACCGCCCATGCCCTCCGGCACGAACTGGCCCGTTGGCTCCCCGGCGCCCGCCAGCACGCGTTCGACGATCGCCTGGCGGTTGATCATCTTCGACAAGGCCAGCCGGACGCGCCGGTCCTTCAACGGATTGACCGTCATCGGTTTGCCGTCCTTGTCCGTGATGAACGGGCTGTCGTCGCGCCCCTGATCCATCGCGAGGTAAACCATCCGCGTCGAAACAGCATCGAACAAGGTGATGTCCTGACGGTCGCGGAAAACGCCAATGTCGGACGGAGGAATTTGCTCGATCACATCGACCGAGCCGGACAGCAACGCGGCACTGCGCGCCGCCGGATTGGACAGGAACCTGACCGTGACCGTATCGAAAGCCGGTTTCTCTCCCCAATAAGCATGATGCGGAATCCACGTCACCTTATCGCCAGGCGCACTGGATTTAAAACGATACGGACCGGTGCCAATCATGGCGCGGCCGGAATTGAAGTCCTCATTCACGACCGCGCTTCCGAGCCTCGCGGGAATGATGAAAATACGCCCAATCATGTCCATCAGCAGCGGCGTCGGCGTGATGGTGCGAACCCGTAACGTCATCGGATCGACCACCTCCATCTCCTTCACCGGCCTCACAAAACTCGCCAACGGTCCTGGGCTGTTAGGAATGTTACGCGCACGGTTTAAAGAAAAGGCGACGTCGCCCGCCGTGAAAGGTGAGCCATCATGGAAGGTCACGCCAGGCCGTAATGTGATTTCCCATGTCAGCGGATCGATCAGCTTCCATTCCGTCGCCAGCGCGGCCTGGAGGCGGAGTTGCGCATCGTAATGAATCATGCTTTCGAAGGTGTTTTCCGCCGTCGCGACATCGCTGCCGAGATCGGAATAATGCGGGTCGAGCGAGCCATGCTCGGTCGCCCGCCCGATGCGGAGATCGGCGGCCAGCGCCGGAACGGCGGTGAGCAACGTCAGAAGCGCGAACAGGCGGCGCATGGCGGTTTGTTTCTCCCTGGGGGATGTGTTGGTAGGGGCAATGGAAGGACAGGGGAAGAACGGGGCGCTGCCCCGCGCCCCGCCAGGGACCGGGTCCCTGGACCCCATCCTGGGAGTCTCCAATGGATGGTTTCCAAAGGCCCCGCCTTTGGTGGAGGTCCAGGAGGCAAGGCCTCCTGGCGGGGTCCGGGGCAGCGCCCCGCCTTCCTACGGCGCCGCGGGCGTCAACACGATGATCGCCCGCGCATCCACCACCGGCGCCTGAATCAACCGGTCAAGCTCCGGATACACCTCAGGCTGAATGACCTCCCGCTCGATCACCAGATTACGCCACGCATGGATGGCCCCATTCTCCGCGCGATACCGCGCCGTATAACGTCCGGCCGGCGTCACCAGTTCAATGTCCGGCGGCAGCCGCGCGACGCTCAGGCCGGGCGGCAACACGATCGTGGTCTCCCAGCCCGTATCGGCGACATCCGCCAGCATCGGAGTCTGCCGCATACCCATGGGCGAAAGCTTCGCGCGCTGACGGACCGGGGAATACAGATCGAGACCGGCCGGAACACGCAGAAATGTCTCACGGTCCTGCACATTCACCGCCATCGGACTGTGCCAGGTGGCCGCAAGCGTCAAAGGCCGCAGCAAATCCCGCGGATCGGAGGAGGTGAACCCGCCAAACCCCCCTTCCGGCGTGGCGGCCAGGATACGCTCCGCCAGCACGGTCAACGACGCGGCCTCGGTCAACATGGCGCGCGCCGGGATTTCCATGTTGGGCGCCATCGTGAAACGCGCCGTCCCATCGATCGCCTGACCGGCGGTCAAAATCAGGCTGGCGGCGTACCGATACCGGTTGGCCTCCGGTGTCGCCACGGGGGTCCATCCGGTACGGCCCTCCCTGGTCATGATCACCACCGGCTTGCCCGAAAGCCGCCGGTCAAGCGCGTCGAACCCCGCGTTGCGATCGGTGGGATTGAGGTAACGATCGTAGGCGGGCAGCCAAAGGATCGCATGGTTGAAATACGGCAGCCACAGCGGCAGCGCGGCATACCGCGTGCCCCAATCGACCGCCGCCATTTGTCCCTCGATGCCGCGCGCGGCCAGCAGCGCCCGCATCAGCACCACGTAATCCTTGCAGTCGCCATACCCCGCTCGCAGCACCTCAGCCGCCGCGTGGGGCACCCAGCCATCGTCGGGACTGAGATACACCGCGACATAGCGGATGTTCGCCGCGACCCAGGCATGCAGCGCCCGCGCGGCGTCCAGCCCGGTGCGCTCGCCCACGATCCGCGCCGCGAGCGCCGCGATCTCCGGCGTCACCACCGCGCGGTCCTCCGAGGCGCGATGCACGATGGCGCCCACCGTCTCCAGATCCGGCAAGGTGGTCGCGAGAAACAGCGGCATGAAGTCGAGCGGACTGACCATGGCGGGTTCCTCATCCCGGCCACGCGTGTTTTCGATGCGCGCGACGACATGGCGGACACCCTCCGTCACCGTGTCCTCCACGACAAAGCCGCCCCGCGCGTGCCAGTGCAAGGGAAGCGCGGCGGGGAGGCTGATCCGGGTCTCGTCCAGGCGGGTGTCCCAGGCATACTCGTTGACGTTGCTGGTGTTGAAGCCGAACAGCGCCGGCACTTTCTGCGTGAAGCGCCAGATTATGTGAGTCCGGCTGCCAGGCCGGAGCTGAGGAAACAACACAGTCGTCGTCAGGCTGTTCACGAACCCCGGCGCCGATTGCGACGCTCCACTGGGCCGCGTGAAAATGCTGCCCGCCGCCACCGCGACCCGGCTGCCATCGGGCTGATCGACCCAGGCCTCCACGACCTCCAGCGACTGCTTGTCGGGGTAGAACGTGTGCGCCGCGCGGTCGAGACGGCGCAGCGCCCGGTCCGTGTGCAGCGTGATGTCCCGCGTTTCGATCAGAGTGTAGGTGAGATCGGGATTGATCTGGTATTCGCTGACGGCCTGATCGATGCGCGCGTGCGCCACCGGCTCGGCCATCGCCTGACCCGTGAGCGAAAGTCCGGCCAGCAGGAACAATCCACTCCATAGCCTCGCCATGCGTGCCTCCTTGCCGGGGTTTGCCGCCGCCTCTGGCGCCATCGGGCATTCCAGAATGGGACCGTCCAGAGTGAGGCGTGCGAAGCGCGGCGTCCAGCGGGCGTTTAACAAGACGCATGGAGAAAAGCGTGGATGAGGGTCAGTCCGCGGCGACCGGAAGACCGCTCAGGCGCGCTTCGCGCACATACTGCCGGACCTGCTCGCCAAACTGCGCGAAGATGCGCCGGGACAGGGAATCGGTCATCCAGTCGTATTCGGGATGCCATTGCACCCCCACCACGTATCCGCGGGCGAGGCCAGGGGCGACACGCACCGCCTCGATCGTGCCATCCGGGGCCACCCCTTCCGCCACCAGGCCGGGCGCCAGACGGTCGATGCCCTGGTTGTGCAGGGAGTTCACCGCGATTTCCGTCATCCCCGCCAGCTTGTGCAGCCAGCCGCCCGCGGTGACGCGGATGGCGTGCGATTTGCCCTGACGCACTTTGCCCGAGGGATGCATCGGTGTGGAGTGGTCCAGCCGGTCCGGCAAATCCTGCAACCGCTGGTGCAGTGAGCCGCCCAGGGCGACGTTGAGTTCCTGGAAACCGCGGCAGATGGCGAGGAGGGGGACACCCCGCGCCACCGCCGCGCGGATCAGCGGCAGGGTGATGCCGTCGCGGTTGGGGTCTTCCCAGGTGCCTTCCGCGTGCGGCGGGCCGTCATACAGTGTGGGATGCACGTTGGAGCGGCTACCGGTCAAAATGATACCGTCCAGCCGGTCCAGCAGCGTTTCGATGTCCGCGGTCGGGCCGTTGGCGGGGAGCAAGACCGGCACGCCGCCCACGATCAGGTCGGTCGCCTGGACATAGGTATCGGACGCGGCGTGGTTCGGCATGCCGAACACACC
>JAYVCG010000525.1:0-7165 GCA_043750075.1 Acetobacteraceae bacterium
AAGTCTGGTGCGCCCGGTAGGACTCGAACCTACAACCGAGCGGTTATGAGCCGCCAGCTCTGACCAATTGAGCTACAGGCGCACCGTGGGGGGATCAGACCCGACCTTGGGCTCCGCTTCAAGCCCGCATTTCCGGGGGCTGACCCGTGGCCTGGGTTCAGACGCGGTATTTCAATGGCCGCGACGGTTGTTTCGGGCGGCGGGTCCACTGGCTGTCCAGCAGCAGCGCCAGGACGCCGCAGACGATGGCGGCGTCGGCGACGTTGAAGACATACCAGGACCAGCCGCCCACATGCGCGTGGATGAAATCGACCACGGCGCCATGGCGCAGACGGTCGATCACGTTGCCCACCGCGCCGCCGGCGATGGCACCGATGGCGATGGCGGACAGCATGGTTTCCGCGCGGCGCAGCCAGATCAGCAGTCCCGCGACCACCACCAGGGCGAGCCCGGCGAGGATGAGATGGCTCCAGTCGCCAAGCTCGTTCAGCAGGCCGAAGGTGACGCCGTGATTCCACACCATGGTCAGGCTCAGCACCGGCAGCAGCGTGACCTGGTGGCGTTCCGGCAGGTTGAGGACATGCAAAATCCAGTATTTGCTGCCCTGATCGGCGGTCAGCACCAGCAGGGCGGCGAGACCGCCCATGCGGACGGCGCCATAGTGACTCATGCTCATGCGGGGGTCACCACGTCAGCGCAGCGCAGACAGAGCGTGGGGTGGGTTTTGTCCGTTCCCACCTCGGTCAGCACTTTCCAGCAGCGGTCGCATTTCGCGCCGGGCGCGGGGGCGATTTCCGCAGGATCGTCTCCCACGCCCGCCACCACGCGCAGAGCGGAGACGATGGCGAGTTCAGCCCATCCGGCGGGGTCCAGCAGCTCCGCCTCATCGGGCGCCAGTTTCAGCGTCACGGCGGCCTGCAACGAGGCGCCGATGACGTTGGCGCGGCGGGCCTCCTCCAGGGGCACGGTGATGCGGCGGCGGATGGCGCGCACCTGCTCCCATTTCGCGGCCAGGCGGTCATCGCGCCATTCCCGTGGCAGCGTGGGGAACAGTTGGAGATGCACGCTGTCCGCCTCGCCGAAGCGGGCGGTCCAGGCTTCCTCGGCGGTGAAGCACAGCACCGGGGCGAGCCAGGCGCACAGACAGCGGTGCAGATGGTCGAGCACGGTGCGGGCGCTCCGGCGGCGGAGACTGTCCGGGCGGTCGCAGTACAGCGCGTCCTTGCGGATGTCGAAATAAAACGCCGACAGGTCGGTGGCGCAGAAATTGTGGATTTCCGGGAATACGCCGGTCCAGTCATGGCTTTCCACCGCGGCGCGGAGTTTCGCGTCAAGCCCGGTCAGCCGGTGGAGAACATACCGTTCCAGTTCCGGCATGTCCGCCACCGGCACGGCTTCCGCGTCCGTGTAGCCGTTCAGCGAGCCCAACAACCAGCGCAGCGTGTTGCGCAGACGGCGATACAGTTCGGATTGCTGTTTGAGGATTTCCGGGCCGATGCGCAGATCGTCGGCGGTATCGGACATCATCACCCAGAGGCGGAGGATGTCGGCGCCGTATTTGTCCGCCACCGCGTCCGGCGCGGTCACATTGCCCAGGGATTTGGACATTTTGCGGCCGTTTTCGTCGTTGACGAAGCCATGGGTGAGGACGGCCTTGAAAGGCGCTTTGCCACGGGTGCCGACGGCTTCCAGCAGCGAGGAATGGAACCAGCCGCGATGCTGGTCAGACCCCTCCAGATAGAGATCGGCGGGCCAGGGCAGGCCGCGCTTTTCCAGCACGAAGGCGTGGGTGCAGCCGGACTCGAACCACACGTCCACGATGTCCTTCACCTGCTCGTAGTCGTCGGGGTTCCGGTCCGCGCCCAGGAAGCGGGCGGCGGGGGAGGTGTACCAGGCGTCGGCGCCTTCATGGGTAAAAATGTCCACGATGCGGGCGGCGACTTCGGGATCGCGCAATGGCTCGCCGGTTTCGCGGTGGACGAAGACGGCGATCGGCACGCCCCAGGCGCGCTGGCGGCTGATGCACCAGTCCGGGCGGGCGGCGACCATGGAGCCGATGCGGTTGCGGCCCTGATCCGGCACGAACACGGTGGCGTCGAGGGCTTGCAACGCCTTCTCCCGGATGCGCTCCGGCCCATCCATGCGGATGAACCATTGCGGGGTGGCGCGGAAGATCAGCGGCGCGCGGGAGCGCCAGGAATGCGGATACGAATGCACGATTTTTCCTCGTGCCAGCAGCCCGCCCGCCTGGGCAAGCGCGGCGCAGACCGGATCGGCGGCGCGGTAGACGTGGTGCCCGGCGAACAGCGGCACCCAGGCGTTGAAGGTGCCGTCATCGCCGACGGTTTCCGGCACGTCGAGACCGTTGGCGCGGCCGAGATGAAAATCGTCCTCGCCGTGGCCGGGGGCGATATGGACGAAACCGGTGCCCGCGTCGGTGGTGACGAAATCCGCCATCAGCAGCGGGGTGTCCTGGTCGTAGCCCTGGCCACGGAGCGGATGGGCGCAGACGATGCCTTTCAGGGCCTCGCCCTTGTAGACATGCAGCAGGTGATGCGTGGTGATGCCCGTGTCCTGACAGACCTGGGGCAGCAGCGGGAGGGCGATCAGCATCGTCTCATGCGGGCGGGCCAGGGAACCCGCCGCCACGCCATCGACGCGGACCAGGGCGTAGTCGATCTCCGGGCCAGCGGCGAGGGCGCGGTTGCCGGGCATGGTCCAGGGGGTGGTGGTCCAGATGACGACCGAGGCACCCTCCAATTCCTTCACCGGCGCCGTCACGATGGGGAAGCGGACCCAGATCGTGGTGCTGGTGTGGTCGTGGTATTCGATCTCGGCCTCGGCGAGGGCGGTTTTCTCCACCGGAGACCACATCACCGGGCGCAGGCCGCGGAACAGCGCGCCATTGAGCAGGAATTTGAGGATTTCCCCGGCGATGGCGCCCTCGGAGGCGAGGTCCATGGTGGCGTAGCGGCCGGGCCAGTCGCCCTCGACGCCCAGCCGCCGGAACTCCTGAGCCTGGACGCCCATCCATTTGGCGGCGTAGGCGCGGCACTCGGCGCGGAAATCGAGGATCGGGATGCTGTCCTTGTCCTGGTTCTTGCGGCGGTATTCCTCCTCGATCTTCCATTCGATCGGCAGGCCGTGGCAGTCCCAGCCGGGGATGTAATTGGCGTCGTACCCGGCCATCTGGCGGGCGCGGTTGATCACGTCCTTGAGGATCTTGTTCAGCGCGTGGCCGATGTGCAAGCTGCCGTTGGCGTAAGGCGGGCCATCGTGGAGTATGAACACCGGGCGGCCTTTGGCAGCCTCGCGCAGCTTGCCCCACAGGTCCATTTTGGCCCAGCGGGCGAGGATCGCGGGTTCTTTCTTCGGCAAATCCCCGCGCATGGGGAAAGCCGTTTGAGGCAAGAAGACCGTGTCGCGGTAATCGCGGGGGGCCTCGGCCGGAGCGTCGTTCATGATTGATCCATCACAGGCACAGGAGGCGGCTTTTACGCCGTGGTCAGGGTGCGGGGAAGCGCCCGGCGCTCAGGGAGCGGCCGGGCCGGTAATTCGGGCCTGACGGTGCGGGATGGTCATGGAGGGAGGATGCGGGGGTTGGGGGGGGTGGGTCAAGGAATTTTGGCGAGGGGTGTTCCGTCGCGGACGGGCCTGCCTGTCCTTCTTCAGGAGGCATCTCACACGGAAGGCCAGACCTGGGCGGCGTCTGACGAGGCGTGCCGGCTGAGGGGCGTCTGGTTAACTGCGGTCCGGCTTTCCGTGACATCTCTCATGAGGATACCGTCGCGTAAAGGATAGGTTTTGGAACACCCGCGCCGACGATGGCATTTATCCGCCGTGTAAGACATTCTTTGATGGATACCGAAGAGTTATCCGGGGCCAGAATGACACGACGGTCGTTTACACGGGTCAAAGAATATATTCTACATGGAGGCCGTGATAGCATGTAAACTGAAGGGCGATCCGCACATATTCGACGTTCGCCGCTCTCCATTCAGGGAGAGCGGCGAACCTGACTTAAGCCACCTAAGCTGTTATCGTAATTATAATGGAAGAAGCTACGGGGTTTATCCCCCCAGCACCGATTGCTTTGTCCAGCCCTAAGGCTTTGATAACTGTAGCGTCATGGATATTAACCCCATGCTTTTCCAGAACGCTGAGTGCATCGGCAAGCACCTGATGCCTTAGTGCAGGACTCGCCTTCAACTTATCGCTAAAGTTTTGCAGGCTGTTAGGCATGTGTTCCTCCTGTTAACTGATCAGTGATTCCCTCTACGGTATGAGGGCCGTATCTTTGAGCGACGTAACTCAAAAGATTCGAGATTTGCTCCAGCTCATATGAAGCAAATATTTCGTTGATCTCTAAGGTTATTTGAGCGTCGGAGAATATCGAATTGCAAAGACTGCACGGCCCCCTGTTTCCGACTAAAGGCGGGAGCCGCGCGAAGACCGCTGGTGAACGCTCTTTGACTATATCATATAAATGAGCGAATCCTTCTCGCTTCATCATGCGAAATTTCAGTGATCCTTGTAGTCGGGTCCATATATCGCGCAGGGGTTCAGTAGTCGTATCCCCGATTGCTATTCCAGGCGTTGCTCTGTTGAATGTTGAACAGCACGGGTAAGCCTTTCCATCATAAAACACGACAAGATCGTGGTAAACGCGCCTATAACAGGTGAGAGACTCCGCATTAATAAGGGGTTCATCACGCGGCATATATTTCCTGGCGCGTCCTACTTTAGCGATTATACGGCTATGGACGCGGAGTAGGGGTGACAGAGGAAAGTCAGCGAAATATTCATTTGCATCATCTACGTTATCAAACGTTCCAACAATATGGGTTTCAATCCCATTATCGATAAACGCACGGGCGGCGTTAATCGTGCTGCTTTTGGGCACGAAGGCTGCGTGGCTTGGGTCAGAGCTTACGTTCGCACGGGAAAGCCCGTTTCTGGTCAAAACATCGCTCACACGATGGGCTTCTGTCGCGGTTGAGGCCCAGTGGGCCGCAGTGGCAATAGTAAACGGAAGCTGTAATTTAGAGAGGTAAGTGGTCAGTGTGCGAATATCCTCCCAGTGTAGCAATGGCTCTCCTCCGGTAAGACCAATGCAAGTGATCGATGGTATTTCACTGGCTTGCTGAACTAGGCGTAAAGCGAGATCGAGAGGCATTTTCTCCGAACGCTTCGGATGGCAGCCATAACAGCAAAAGTCACATTTCAGTGGGCAAGCCATCGTGTAGTTTAAGACAAGCGTATCGCGTTCAGCAGCTCCCTTGGGTAGAAACGCTTCTGGCTCATCAGCGTCACTCATGGCGACCTCCGACCGGACGTGTGCCCCTACATCTGCCTAATTCAAGGCCTTATGCAACCCCCCTCAGGGATCCGCCCTCATTAAATTTCCGTCACCCAACCCCCGACCCCTCGCCATAATGCTCAGAGAGGAAGGGCGGGAGGATGCAGCGGCAGCAAACGGACCCGCATCCGCCCAGGATCGACGGTCAGCAAGGCTCCATGCTCCAGCCGGGACGCGGCCCACTGAATCGCGCGCACCACGGCCATCCCATGCGCGTCGGGATTGGTATGCCTGGCACGGAGTTGCACGACACTCGGCCCGTCATCGAGCGAGGCGGCGAGCAAAAGACCAAATCCAGATCATTTGTCAGCACGACCCAGCCCCCGGCACGCGCGAACGCCATGATGGTCTCATCGGGCGCGGTCGCGGCACCATTCTCGGACCAGTGCATCGCCTCAATCCCGGCGGTTCTCAGCACCCCAACCCACCTGGGCGACAGATTCATGTCGATCAGGATTTTCATGGACTGGCGAGGTCAATCTCCCGCGCGCTGTCCAGCCATGCGGCATAACGCGCCGCCTGAACGATGTCCTCCCGCTCCAGATACGGAAAATCCGCCAAAATCTGGTCGATGGCACGGCCCGCGCCGAGTTCGCCCATGATCATGTTCACGGTCACGCGCATGCCGCGGATGCACGCCTTGCCCCCCATCACGGCGGGATCATGCGTCACGCGATCGAAGGCTTTCATGGCAACCTCATGTTCAGCGCGTGGCCGATACGCGGGCCACCGTTCGCGCACATCCTTGGGCGGCGGCGCGCGGACTGTCGCACAGGCACAGGCGGCGGCTTTCATGCCGTGGTCAGGGTGTGGAGTTTGGGTGGAACAGGTCAAGGGTTTTAAGGAAACCCGCATCAGGCGGAAAGATCTCCCACCCATATCAGACGCTTGCCCAGGGTGGGATCGTCCGACAGGCGGCGGATCAGTCTTGCGTCCGCCGTCACCAAGGGAAGGTCGAGCGTCTCGGCCAGCGCGACATACAGGGAATCATACACCGTCACGCCCCGCGCCACCGAGATCGCGAAGGCGCGCGGCACCAGCGCCGCGATGGGCGTCCCGATGACCGGCGCGCGCGACAGCAGGAGCATGCGCTCCCCGGCGTCCGCCGCGTTCAGATCGCCCTTGAACACCTTCGACCACAGGACATTGACCGCCTCGGCCAGCCAATGATCCGGCGCGTGGAGCGCTTCGCATCGCAACAGTGTCTCCGCCTCGGCGCTGTGCGCCTCCTCGACCACCCATTTCGCGGCGACCGAGGCATCAACCACAACCGCCTTCATCCACCCGCATCCCCGTGGTCCCGGTCCCGGTCGCGCCGGATCAATACGGCGCTATCGAGTGCCTGAGGCGGTGTCCGGGCCCGTAACCGGGCGGCGGCCTCGGTGAAGGATTCCGCATCGGCGCGCAAAGCCTGTTCAAGGATGGCCCGATGCTCCGCCTCGGCGGAACGTCCGGCATGGGCGGCACGCTGTTCGAGAGCCTGGATGAGGGTTTCATCCAGGCCCAGGAGAATCAATTGACCCATCGGCCCCTCCGTCCTGTTGCCGCCGCACGATAGCACGGCGGGAGGGTACACAGCGGTCAATCAGCGGCGGCCTCACGTATTGGCGGGGGCCAGGGTCATCCAGTTCCACGCGGTCGCGTCCGGACCGACGCCGTGCCGGACGGAGGGGACGCGAAAGGCTTTAACACGGAGGACGCGGAGGACCACGGAGCGGCACGGAGGTTTTAATAGAATCAATGGGATCCGGTGCTGACCCCGCCAGGGGAGGCACGCCCGCGGTTCCCCGTCTCCGTGCCCCTTCG
>JAYVCG010000526.1:0-2561 GCA_043750075.1 Acetobacteraceae bacterium
TGTTGCTGTCGGTGTTGAGCGAGCGGCCAAACGCCCGTGGCGTTGGGGTGGACATGGCGGAGGACGCCGTGCGCCTCGCGCGGAACAATGCGGCCGCTCTGGGGTCAGGCCATCGGGCGGCGTTTCTGTGCGGCGATTGGGCGTCGGCTTTGGGCGCGCGGTTCGATCTGGTGTTGAGCAATCCACCGTATATCGAGACCGGGGCTTTGGCGGGCTTGATGCCGGAAGTGGCGGCGCACGAACCGGCGCTGGCACTGGACGGCGGTGCCTGCGGTTTGGTGGCGTATGGCGCCATTATTGGGTCGTTGCGGCGCGTGTTAACTCCGGCGGGGGTGGCGGTGTTGGAGTTGGGGCAAGGCCAGGCGGCGGCCGTCGCGGCCTTGGCCAAGGCCGCCGGGTACCGCACGGAGACGCGCCCGGACCTGTCTGGAATCCCCCGAGCGATGATTCTTCGCCCTGCCCCCTGAAAACCCATTGGCACCGCCATGTAACCGGGATAGGGTAGGTCTCGACCAAGCCGCTTCCGAGCGGCCGTGCCCGACCGTCACTGGTTATCTTCCTGGTCCGGGCAAAACGCTACCAACCACGATGGATCGATGTTGGCCGGGGGACGCGCCCTCAGGACCGCCATGACGGCGGTCTCGTAATCCCCTGGCCGCGCCACAACTGGAAAGCACGACGGCAACAGAATGAACATGAAACGCATGCGTGGCCGCAACCAACGCTCGGGCGGTGGCGGCGGTGGAACCGGTGGCGGTGGCGGTGGTACGGTTCGTCACAACACGAGCGGCGCCGCGCCCCTGAACCGGAACCATGTTTTCGACAGCAGTGGCCCGGATATCCGCGTTCGCGGCACCGCGCAGCAATTGTTCGAGAAATATCTGCAACTGGGCCGCGACGCGACCAGCGGCGGCGACCGGGTGGTGGCAGAGGGCTATCTGCAGTACGCTGAGCATTATTTCCGGGTGCTGAACCTGATGAACCAGGCGGCGGCCCAGCAGGGGCAAGGCCAGGGGCAAGGCCCGGGACAGGGTCAAGGTCAGCAGGGTCACGCGAACGGGCATCAGGGTGGCCAGCGCGGCAACCGGCGCGACTATCAGGGCAACGACGAGTCCGGCCAAAATGGCGCCGAGACCGAGGAGGCCGAGGTCCGCGCCCCCGGTATGGGCGACCAGCCGGAAGCGCGCGAGATCCTCATCGCCGCCACGCCGCCGGATGAGCGATGAGGCCCTCGGGCCTGTTTCCGTTGACGCGAGTCAAACCCGCCCTCAGGGTGAGATGGATCGAAGCCCACGTGTTTCCGGGCCGCGCGTCATCGTCCCTTCATTTCCAGACCGGTATCCAACCGGCATCCGGCCGCGATCGGCGGCCGAACGTTCCCGTGAGAGAACATTCATGACATATGCCAAGAGACAACGATGCATCTCTCCGAGCTGAAGACCAAAACACCCGCGGAGTTGCTGAATTTCGCGGAGTCCTTGCAGATCGAGAACGCTTCGTCCTTGCGCAAGCAGGACATTATGTTCTCGATTCTCAAATCCCTCGCCGACTCCGACCAGATCATTCTGGGCGAAGGTACGCTGGAAATCCTGCCCGACGGGTTCGGATATCTGCGCAGCCCGGAAGCCAACTACCTGCCGGGCCCCGACGATCTCTATGTCAGTCCGAACCTGGTGCGCCGCTACGCGCTGCGGACCGGCGACACGGTCGAAGGTCAGATCCGCGCGCCGAAGGACGGCGAACGGTACTTCGCCTTGGCCAAGGTCGAGCAGGTGAATTTCGAAGCGCCGGAAGCTGTGCGTCATCGCATCAATTTCGACAACCTGACCCCGTTATATCCCGATCGCCGCCTGAAGATGGAAATGGAGAACTTCCAGTCCGTCGCGAAAGGCCCGCAAAAGGACAACACGCCGCGGGTGATCGACCTGATCTCCCCCATCGGCATGGGTCAGCGGGCGTTGATCGTGGCGCCGCCGCGCACCGGTAAAACGGTGATGCTGCAAAACATCGCCGCCGCCATCGCCGCCAATCATCCCGAAGTCTTTCTGCTGGTCCTGCTGATCGACGAACGGCCGGAAGAAGTCACGGACATGGCGCGTTCGGTGAAGGGCGAGGTCGTGGCCTCCACCTTCGACGAACCGGCGACACGCCACGTGCAGGTCACCGAGATGGTGCTGGAAAAAGCCAAGCGCCTGGTCGAACACAAGCGCGACGTTGTCATTCTTCTCGATAGCATCACCCGTCTGGCGCGCGCGTACAACACCGTCGTGCCCTCGTCCGGCAAGGTTCTGACCGGCGGCGTGGACGCGAACGCCTTGCAGCGCCCCAAGCGCTTCTTCGGCGCGGCGCGAAATATCGAGGAAGGCGGCTCGCTGACCATCATCGCGACGGCGCTGATCGATACCGGCAGCCGGATGGACGAGGTGATTTTCGAAGAGTTCAAAGGCACCGGTAACTCGGAAATCATTCTCGACCGGAAACTGTCGGACAAGCGCACGTTCCCGGCGATCGACATCACCAAGTCCGGCACCCGCAAGGAAGAGCTGCTGGTCGAAAAGGGT
>JAYVCG010000527.1:0-4259 GCA_043750075.1 Acetobacteraceae bacterium
AACGTGCTGACCGCCCTGCCCTCCCAGTCCGGCGAGGAACCTCTGGCGGCCATTTTCCGTCCGCTGCATGTGGCGCGGGCGCAGCGGCGGCGGCGCGACGAGGCGATGGCCATCCTGGAGCATGTGGGCCTCGCCGCCCGCGCGCATGATTTCGTCCGCAACCTGTCCTATGGCGAGCAGAAACTGCTGACCGTGGGCCGTTTGCTGGCCACGGGGGCTGAGTTGCTGTTGCTGGACGAGCCCGCCTCCGGCCTGTCGGCGGGCGCGCTGGAGGCGATCATGGCGCTGCTGCGCCGCCTCCAGGCCGAGGGCAAGACCCTGCTGGTGGTCGAGCACAACACCCGTGTCGTGCAGCAGATCGCCGATGACGTGTTGTTCCTGCATCAGGGCCATTTGATGGCCACCGGCTCCCCCGCGGCGATCATCAACGATCCGGCGCTGGCGGAAATCTATTTCGGCGGAGCGATCTGATGGTGCTGGCGCTTTCGGGCATCGCCGCCGGTCATGGGCCGAAGACCGTGATCTCCGGTGTTTCCTTCGCGCTGGAGCCCGGTCAGATCCTGGCCTTTCTGGGCCATAACGGCGCCGGAAAGACCACCACCTTGCGCGCGATCATGGGCCTGCTGCCGTTGCGCGAGGGGGAGGTGACGTTCGATGGCCAGTCCCTGCGCCGTGTGTCCGTCGCCGCGCGGATCGCCCTGGGATTGCGGCTGCTGCCCGAGGGCCGCGGCATTTTCCCCGATCTGAGCGTGGCCGAGAACATCGATGTCGTGGCCGCCCGCAACGTCGGCGCGGACGCGCTGTTTCACATTCCGGATGTGTACAGGTTGTTTCCCGTGCTGGCGGAGCGTCCCGCCATTCGCGCGGGCAGTCTGAGCGGCGGGCAGCAGCAGATGCTGGCGTTGTCGCTCGCGATATTGGGACGGCCGCGGTGTTTGTTGCTGGATGAGCCCTCGATCGGGCTGGCGCCCAATCTGGTGGAGCGGATGTTTCAGCAGGTGCGCGAACTGTGCAAATCGCATGCGATGACGGCGGTGCTGGTGGAGCAGAACGTCGCCGCCGCGATGAAGATCGCCGATCGGGTGATCATCATGAACAATGGCCGGATCGTGTTCGATGGGTTGCCGGAGGAAGCGCGGGCGTCGAATGTCTGGAATTACTTTTGAGACTGACGAGAGTTTCATCATCACGCGCCGCACCATGCTCGTGAACTTCCGCTCGCATACCACGCCAGGATTGAAAACCACCGGTTGACGGCTTACTGTCCAGGAATGATCCGGCGGTTCCGCCATAAGGGCCTTGAGCGACTGTTCACGACCGGCGACACAAGCGGGGTCGATCCCCGCCTCGCCGCCAAACTGCGCCGCATGTTGATCTTGCTGGATCGGGGGAAAGACCCTTCCGCCCTGAACATGCCCGGATATCGGCTGCATCCCCTCAAGGGAAACCGCAATGGTCAATGGGCGGTCTGGGTATCGGGAAACTGGCGGTTGATCTTCGCGTTCGAGGACGAGGACGCGACGCGGATCGATCTGGTGGATTATCATTGAAGGAGGACAAGGCCATGATCATGCATGATCCACCGCACCCTGGAGAGATCATTCGAGAGGATTGCCTGACACCGCTTCACCTGACGGTCACGGCGGCGGCGGAGTGGCTTGGCGTGTCGCGCCAGTCGCTCTCGGAACTGCTCAATGGCCATAATGGCCTGTCGGCGGAAATGGCCATCCGGCTGGAAAAAGCGGGATGGAGCAACGCGGAGACATGGCTTGGTATCCAACTCGCCCATGATCTCTGGCGGGCACAGCAGCGGTCTGACGCCATCACCGTGAAGCGGTATCCCATGCCGGATGCTCCGGCCACGGCCTGACCGCCATGAAAAACCCCGCCGTCAGGAGACGGCGGGGTTTTCAGCATCACGCGATGATGTATCAGCGCGTCTGCTGGATCGCCGACAGGATCCACTGCCCGCCCTGAGAGCGCACGAAGGTCCAGACCTCGGTGGCGCTGGCGCGTTCCGTGGGGCTGCCATCCACGATCCGGCCGGAGCCGTCTTTCGTGACGTCGATCATCGAGAACCGCATCGCCACGGTGGCGTAGTCCTGGCCCTGTTCAGCCCAGGCCTCGGAGAGATCGCCGGAGTCGAGGCGGACATCGGTGACGGTGTTGGTCACGCCACGGCTGGTTTGCGCGGCGAGTTGATCGGCGAAGTAGCTCACCATCTCCGGCGTCGCCATGCCGCGCAGGGCGTTCAGGTCACGGGCACTCCAGGCGGCCTGCGTGGCGGTAAGCAGTTGTTCGAACTGCTTGAAGTCATGCGGCGCGATCGCGACCGGCGGGGCGGCGTTCATCGCCGAGCCACCCGGCATCATGCCAGGAGCCATGCCGGAAGCCTGCCGCGGCGCCATGTTGTCGCGCGCCATGTTGTCACGGCCGGGCATGTTCGGCCCGCCCGCCATCGCCGTCTGACGCCGGTTGGCGAACCAGCGCCACATCAGCCAGCCAAGCGTGGCGACGATGCCGATCTGGAGCAAAAAGCCCAGGAAACCGCCGAAGCCGAGGCCGTGGCCGAAGAAGCCGCCAGCGCCGCCAAAGATCATGGCGCCGATGCCCGCGCCGATCAGGCCACCGGCCAGACCGGACATGAAGCCGCCTGCCCGCGACGGCGCCGGTGCCTGCGCCCCAGGCGCCATGTTCGGACGCTGCGTCTGCGACGGCGTGCTCGGCGTCACAGACCGCTCCATCGGCTGGGCCGTACTGGGCGCGGTGCGCGTGGCGGGTGGCGCGGAATTGGTGTGACTGCCGCGGCTGCCCGATGAACTGCCACCGCCCACGCGCGCGTCGGCGATGACAGGAGCCAGCGCCAGGGAGACGACCGCGGCGGCTGCGAGAAAACGTGACCCTCGACGTGACATTGCGTTTGATTCACTTTGTTGTTGGACCGATTGTAATTTGGTGTAACAGAACACGTTTGGCAAGAGGGACGTTGATTAACCCCCCGCCATGGTCAGTCCGTCGATCCGCACCGTGGGCGAATCCGTGCCCCGGCGGAATTTCAGGTCATTGGCCGGGGTCATATGCATGAACATTTCCATCAGGTTGCCCGCCACGGTGAACTCCGCCACCGGCTCGGCCAGCCTGCCGTCCCGGATCATGAATCCCGCCGCGCCCCGGCTGTAATCGCCCGTGACCCCGTTCACGCCCATGCCGATCAGTTCCGTGACATAGAGCCCGAGCCGGATGTCGGCCATCAGTGCGTCCGGCGTCATCGTGCCAGCGGCGAGCCACAAATTGGACGGCGCCGGCGAGGGCGGGCCGCTGGTGCCGCGCGCCGCATGGCCCGTCGAAACCATGCCCAACTGCCGCGCTGAGCGGCTGTCGAGCAGCCATGTGGTCAGCACCCCATCCTCGATCAGGGCGCGCGCTTTGGTGGGTGTGCCCTCGCCATCGAACACCCGTGAGCGGGGGCCGCGCACCCGGCGCGGATCGTCATGGATGAAGATGCCGGAGCCAAATACCTTCTGCCCCAGTTTTTCCTTCAGGAAACTGGTGCCGCGGGCGACCGAGGCGCCGTTGATCGCCCCCGTCAGATGCCCGATCAATGACGTGGCGACCCTGGGATCATAGACCACCGGCAGTTTGGCGGTCTTCGGCCGGGTCGGGTTCAACCGCGCCAGCGCGCGTCCGGCGGCGCTCCGCCCGATCGCGGCGGCGTCGTCCAGATCAGCCAGGTACACCTTGGAATCATAATCGTAATCGCGCTGCATTCCGGTGCCCGACCCCACCAGCGCCGTGGCGCTGATCGAATGGCTGGTGCCCGCCCGGTGCCCGGCGAAACCCGCCGAGGTGACGAGGTAAATCTCCCCCCGGCTGAACCCGGCATCGGCGCCCTCGGTATTGGTGATGCCCGGCACCGCGAGCACGGCTTCCTCGGCGGCGGCGGCGCGGGCGATCAGGGATTCGGTCGAGGGCTCGGCCGGGTCCGCCATGTCGAGGTCCATCGGGTCAGGTGGCGCGGCGGTATCGGCGAGACCGGCGTAGGGGTCTTCCGGCACCACTTTGGCCATGGCGATGACGCGTTCCACCAGCGCCGGGAAACCGGCGGGGTCGATGCTGGTGGCGGAGACGATCGCCGCCTGTTTGCCGATGAACACGCGCAAGCCGAGATCCTGGCCCTCCGAGCGTTCCACATGCTCGGTCTTGCCCAGGCGGCGGGCGACGGACAACGAAGTTCCGGCGACCAGCACGGCGTCGGCGGC
>JAYVCG010000528.1:0-4940 GCA_043750075.1 Acetobacteraceae bacterium
CCGGGATCTGAAGGAAGGTAAGACTATGGCCAAGAAGTGGTACGTGGTGCACGTCTACTCGGGCTTCGAGAAGAAGATTGCCCAGCAGATCAAGGAACAGGCGGCCCAGAAGGGGCTGGCGGAGCAGTTCGACGAGGTGCTGGTGCCCTCCGAACAGGTCATCGAGCTGCGCCGGGGCCAGAAGGTCAACGCCGAGCACAAATTCTTTCCCGGCTATGTGCTGGTGAAGATGGAGCTGACGGACGACGCCTGGCATCTGGTCAAGGACACGCCCAAGGTCACCGGCTTCCTCGGCAGCAAGACCCGGCCCTCGCCGATCACCGAGGCCGAGGCCGAGCGCATCCTGAAACAGACGCAGGAAGGCGTGGAGCATCCCCGCCCGGCGGTGCTGTACGAGATCGGCGAACAGGTGCGCGTGGCCGACGGCCCGTTCACCAGCTTCAACGGCACGGTCGAGGAAGTGGACGAGGACAAGGGACGCCTCAAGGTCAGCGTCTCGATCTTCGGGCGCTCCACCCCGGTCGAGCTGGAATACGGGCAGGTGGAGAAGGTCTGAGGGGCCTTCCGGCGGGCAACCGTCTGAAGGAAACCCGGAAAGGCTCCCAGGACGGTTCGACAACAAACGTCATTCTCCGGCCAGGCCCCGCACCATGCGGCGGAGGAAGAAGGCTTAGAAAAGACGATAGACGTATCACGTATTTCCTGATATCATGATCCATGATTTTGGGCTTCAGGGACAAGAGAACGGCAGCGTTCGCGAATGGCGATTTCATTCGCCAGTTTCAAGGGTTTGACCGTCAGGCCTACAAACGGCTGGAAATTCTGGCGGCGGCAACCAGCCTGAACGATTTGCGCACTCTTCCAGGCAATCATCTTGAAACCCTGAAAGATGACCGCGCCGGACAATTCAGCATCCGCGTCAACAAGCAATGGCGCCTTTGTTTTGAATGGCCCGAGGGCGCGGCGGGACCGTCAAACGTTGAAATCGTGGACTACCATTGAAAGAGGCGGCCATGAGCAGACCACCCATTCACCCCGGCGAAATCCTCGCGGACGAGCTGGAGGAAACCGGCATCACCGCGACCGAGCTGGCCCGTCAGCTCAGGGTGCCACAGAACCGTATCAGCCAGATCATCACGGGCAAGCGGGCCATCACGGGCGACACAGCCTTGCGCCTTGGCCACTGGTTCGGCAACAGCGCGGAATTCTGGCTCAATCTGCAAGCCTCTTTCGACCTTCGCATGGCGGCGGCGGCGGCCGGCGCGGAGATCGAGGCATTGCCCGTGCGGCGGCCCGCCGGAACCTCTCACTTCTCCAGCCAGACATCCTCGAACCGCCAGCCGTTATAGATGCTGTTCACCATGATGGTCATGTTTTTGACCTTCGGGTTCCAGCAGGTGGCGGCGCGGCCGTGCATGATGATCGGGCGGGCGGCGTCCTCCTGTAGCCTGCGGTCGATCTCCCAGACGATCTTCCGCCGCTTCTCCTGGTCGCGTTCCATGGATTGCTGGTCGATCAGCGCGTCGATCGCGGGATTGCAATACGCGGTGTAGTTACGTTGCGAGCCGCAGGCGTAATTCTCATAAAACTGCTGATCCGGATCATCGACCCCGCTGCCGGTCAGGTTGAGGCCGATGATATAGTCCTTGCGGGCGACCTTGGCGCTCCAGATGGCGGTTTCCACCACATCAAGCTCGCCGTCGATGAAGATCTGCTTCAACTGGTCGATCAGGATCACCGCCGGATCGCGATACACCGGAATGTTCCGCGTCGAGACCTTCACCTTGAGGCGTTTGTCCGGGCCATACCCCAGCCCGCGCATGATCTTCTGGGCTTCCGCCTGATTGGCGGCCTGGTCGTCGCCGTAGCCGGGCAGTGTCCGCAATATCTCCGGCGTCATGCCCCAGACGCCCTCGGGCGGTGGCAGCATGGCGCCGCCGACGTCGTTGCGTCCTTCCGAGAGGATGTCGATGTAGGCTTTGCGGTCGAGCACCAGCGCCATGGCGCGGCGGATCTCGGCGTTGTCGAACGGGGGCACATCGCGGTTCACCACCAGGTTGGTGCTGACATTGCTCGACGCGATCTCGCAGACAGCCCAGGGGGCCTGGGTTTTGAGGTCTTTGACGAGGGGAATGGTGATCTCGAAGGGGAAGGTCACGTCGAACTTGCCGGAGGCGAAGGCCAGGATGGCGGTCGAGCGGTTCGGAATGATGGTGTATTCAATGCCGTCGAGATACGGCAGGCCCTTCTTCCAGTAGTCGGGGTTGCGGGTCAGTTTGATGGACTCGTTCACCTTGAATTCGGCGAATTTGAACGGCCCGGTGCCGACCGGTCTGGACCGCATGGCATTGGGCGCGACGTGGCACGGATACACGGGCGAATACCCCGAGGCGAGCAGCGCGATGAACGCCGGCTGAGGCCGCTTCAAATGAAACGTCACCTCGAAATCGCCCTGGGTGGTGATCTCGGCGAGGTTCTTGTACCAGCCCTCACGGAAATTGAGCCGGAATTTTTCCGTGGATTTGCCGGTCAGCAGGTTCCAGGTGCATTGCACGTCTTTGGAGGTGAAGGGCTTGCCGTCATGCCACGTGACGCCCTCGCGCAGGGTGAACGTGAGTTTGGTGCGTTCCTCGTTCCATGCCCAGGCGGTCGCCAGTTCGGGAACGATGGAGTTCAGGCTGTTCTGCTTCACGTGCTGGTCGTAAATCACCAAATTGCTGAACACCGCCATCATGGGTGTCAGGACCGAGTTGGTGCCCTCCTCATGGATCGACATGCTCGCTGGGCTGTCGCGGTGGGTGAGCCGCAGGATACCGCCGGATTGTTGCGCGGGCGCGGGCATGGCGGCCAGCGACAGCATCAGAATCATGAAAATACGAACCATGCGCATTGCCGCCTCCCTCGCGCCATTGCGTCAGCGCGTATGGTCATAAAGGTGCATCCGGGGGGCGTGGAGTCAATCGTGTGTCCGGCATGTGCGCGCCGGGCATGTGTCCGGCCCGCGAGGCCGGTTCCGCGAGCCATTCCCGAAAAGCATGACATGGGCCTCGCCGCCGCACTGGCGGGGCGATCAGGATGGCTGTAGAAGAAGAACCGGGCCTCCCGCGCCCGGACCCGCCGGCCAATGACGATACGCGTGACAAAGGAAATCCATCATGGCCCTTTACGAGCTGAGGACATACACCCTCCATGTCGGCAAGATGGGGGAGGCGGTGAAGCTCTATCAGGAGCTTGGCTTTCCGGCGCTTCAGAAGGGCGGCCAGGACAAGAAGCTCGTCGGATATTTCCAGAGCGATACCGGCATGATCAACCAACTCGTGCATCTGTGGAAATTCGATGACGACGCCGACCGGCGGGCGCATTGGGCGGCGGTGTTCGCGAACAAGGATTTCGTGGAGGGTTTCGCCTCGAAATTCCGTCCGCTGCTGGCGACGCAGGAAGTGAAGCTGCTGCAGGCCGCGCCATGGGGACCGCATCCGTGACGCACCGGACCTGGCAACGGCGCGGCCATGCGGTCCACCGGTCGAATGGTTCTTGAGTCGATCGCGAGAAAGACATGGTTTTTTGATTCGCTTCGCGTTATGAATTATGAGACGGCGTGGATCATAAAGAAACAAACATGAAATTTCATGAAGTTAAGGGGGCGGCATGACCGCGTATCTGGAGCGATTTAAATCCTGGCTGCATGACATGACCGGAGGGCAATTCCCCTTTCTGGAATATTGCGCGAACCAGATTCTCAGTCTGATCACCGGCCCGTTCACCGGGGTCAACACCCGCCTGCACTGGGTTCAAATTCTTGAAGCCCTGCTTCTGGCCGCCGTTGTTTATCTGATGGGACGGCAGGTAAAGCCCAGGGATGGGTGGCGGGGTTTCGTGCGGTATTGTTTTCCGAAACGGATTTACGCGCACCGGTCGGCGTGGGTCGATTACCAGTTGTTGTTCATGAACGCATGCTTTGGGTTTTTTTTCAATGTGACGTGGCGGATAAACGCCGTTTTGATGACCGGGGTGTTCACGTCCTGGCTGATCCTGGTGTTTGGTCCACCGCCGCGCGCGCTGGAATGGTCACCCCTTTTACTCGCCGCCGTGACGGTGCTGCTCATCGTGGTCGAGGATTTAGCGAACTACTTCTATCATGTCCTGTTACACAAGCTTCCGCCCTTATGGGCGATCCACAAGGTCCATCACTCGGCGGAAATCCTCACGCCCCTGACCGGTTTTCGCACGCATCCGCTGGAATACGCGTTCGCGGGTTCCATCCGGACGACGGCCACGTCGCTCGTGCTGGCGCCCATCGCGTATTGGTTCATCACACCCGTGACGGCGCCTGAGATCTTCGGCATCGGGGCGGCCGTGATCGTGTTCGGGGCGGCCGGCTATCAGTTGACGCATTCGCATGTCTGGCTTTCCTTTGGACCCAGGATCGACCGTTTGATCGTGAGCCCGGCGGTCCATCAGGTGCATCACAGTCAGGCGCCGGAGCATCACGACAAGAATTTCGCGGTCCTGTTCTCGGTGTGGGACTGGATGTTCGGGACGCTGTGCCTCGTGAAGGGGCCGGAAAACCTCGTCTTCGGCCTGCATGGTGAGAACCGCCAGGTGCATCCCAATTTTCTGGCCGCCTGGCTGCTGCCATTCTGGGACATGGTGCCATGGCGAGCGCGCATCGTGGATACCACCGCATGGTGTCTCGGTCCCTGGGCGCGGGATCTGGCGGTGCGGATGGCCCTGATCCCTCCGCCTTCGATCACCGCCCCCCTGGACACTTCAAACCTGGTCAGCGAGAGGATGGACAATCAGCCCTGCCCGGCGAAGGCGTCTCAGGGGTAATACCAGCCGCCCGAAACATTGACCCATCCCATCATTCCCCGGCCCGGCCGGGGGATGACGGGATGGTGCTGGAACAGATCCCCCGGTCGAGCCGGGGAAAACCGTAC
>JAYVCG010000529.1:0-2925 GCA_043750075.1 Acetobacteraceae bacterium
TTCGCGGATGAACTGATCGTGATCGACAAATCCTCGACCGACGGTTCAGCCGCGGTCGCGGCACGCCACGCCAGCCGCGTCGAAATCGTGCCATGGTCGCCAACGGTGGAAGAAACCCGCGCCTTTGCCCTGTCACTCTGCCGCCACGAACGCATTTTGTTTCTGGACGACGACGAAATCCTGTCACCGGAAACTGGTCCTTATACACGCGATGAACGCATCTGGGCGGCGGCGGACATCCACGGCATTCCGCTACGCCATTACATCCTCGGCATACATGACGAACGCGCGTATTACTGGCCGGAAAGGCATCACCGCCTGTTCCGCAAGGGCGCGGTGGAGTTCCTCTCAACCGTGCATGGCGGGGTCGCGCCGCAATCGGACCGCATCGCCGCCGTGCCGGTGGAAAGCGGCGTCTGCATCCACCACCTGTCACACACTGATGTCGCGAGCTGGATCGAACGCACCAATCGTTACACTTCCCGCCCAAATCGCGCTTGTGTCACCGGGGGCGAGGAGGATCTGATCCGCTTCTCCCATGACCGGATCGATCATTGGATGAAACAAACCACGCCTTCCCCTCCCGATGCCTATCCCGCGGCGGTCGCGATGTTACGCGCGATCTATGACATGGTGGACCGGTTGAAAACGTGGGAGACGGCGCGCGGTCTCGACGGAACGGCGCTGTTCCGCATGGCGCGGGAAAGCCTGGCGCCCGGAACAGCCGCGCGCGAAGCACAGCGGATATCCGAACCCCCGCATGACCAAAACGCCGATGACCTTTCCGGTCCGCTCGACAAACAGGCCGCCCTGGTCCGTTCACGCGCCCTGGAAGCAGAGCTACGGGATCGTGTCAGGGCCGCACGGGAAAGCGATACGGCATTGACGTTGAGAACAGCCGAACTCTCCGAGACGCGCACTGCCTTGGCCGGCACGGATATGGCACTGACCGGGGCCCGGACCGATCTCACCCTTGTCCGTGCCGCGTTGACGGAAACGAACACCGCCCTGGCGAACACGAACGCCATGTTGGCCGGCACCGGTGCCGCGCTTGACCATGCCCGGAACGAACTCACGAATACACAAAATGATCTCACGAACACACAAAACGATCTCACCAGCACACGAGCCATGTTCGCCGGGACAACCGCGTCGCTTGAAGATACCCGGTCACTGCTTGGAGAAACCAGGAACGAACTCACCGGAACGCGCGCGGCCCTTGGCGATACCACCGCTTTGCTGACGCAAACCGGAACCGCGCTGGACGCGGCGCTCACCACGCTCGCCGGCACGCGCGTTTCATTGGCCGCGGTCACACGGGAACTGGAGTGGTTGAGCGGTTCGGCGCGGGGGTTCCTGCGCCAGTACGCGCCGAAACTGTGGCGGCATTTGTTTCGCTGGCGGCGCCCGGAATGGAAGGCCGCCCCCACTGAAACGCACTGATCGACCGGCCAGCTTGCCGCCAGCGACGGGAATAACGATCCCGGCGCTGGAGGTCAGATGCGTCACCGCTGCCATGATCGCCCGCGCCACCTCATCGGCCTGGTCATGATCGCCAGGGACGGTTCAGCCCTTGGCTGGAACCGCATGAGAAGACGGTGAAGGCCCACAGGTTCCTGGGCGTGCTTTCGTGCCCGCTGGTGTGGCCTTGATGGGGGTGAACCTGGGATAGATACCGGCGGCGAGGTCATCCAGGCTGCTGGCCTGCAAGCGCAACGCGGCGGCGTATTGCCAATGGAAGATCAGCACGTCCACGACGAACTGGCGCATGAAGTTGCTGGGAATGGCTTCCAGGAACACGAACGGATCGCCGTTATGGCGGATGCCCTCGGCCCAGCGGTTCATGCCGGTGGGGCCCTGGCCATAGGCGGCGATGAGTTTCAGAAGATCGTCCCGCACCAGAGAGTTATCGCCCAGTTGGATCAGGTATTTCTGACCGATGGCGAGGTTGGTGGAGGGATCGTTCAGCCGGTCCGTCTGCCCCTCGCCGATCGCGCCGATACCAACGGCGGTGGCGGGCATGACCTGCATGAGACCGCGCGCGCCCACCGGGGATACCGCCAAGGGTTGAAAATTCGATTCGTGCCGGACCACGGCGTAAACGAAAGCCGGGTCCATGCGAAATCCGCCGGAGGGCCGCAACATGGGCAGTTCGAATTTTCCCAGCGCGGCCTCGGCGGCGGCGGCGTCGCGGCGCAGATCATCCGCGAACTGGTTGAGTTCGACCGCCTTGGCCACCAGCAGCAAGGAGCGGCCAAGCGCGGGCTGCGGCCCGCTGTCGAGCCATAAGGCACGCAGTTCACCTTCGGCGCGGCTTCGTTCCCCCACCTGGAGCAGGGCGAAGGTCCGCCGTCCGGGCGCGGTCGCCATCAGGGCATCGACATCCGCGTTGCTCACCACGGCTTTGGTGGATACCGGCGCCGGAAGGCAGGCGACAATGGGATTGAGGGCGCGGCGGGCGATCGGACCATAAAAAGTGTCCGCCTCCCTCGCCGCGCGACGCAACCAGAAGATGCGGCTACCGCGATCATGCGCGCGTTCCGCGATACGCGCCGCCCAGAACGCGGCGGCGGAGCGGGCGGTGGGCGTGCCAGCGGTTCGCCACGCGGCTTCGAACAAGGGTCTGGCACTGGTGAATTCGCCCAGACGCCATGCGGCGACACCGCCGGCGAACAGGGAGTCCGCGCCTTGGGCGCCGGGTGACGCGACGGCCATGAGGGATTGCGCGACCATCACGGCGGCACGGTCATTGTTTTGCACCAAATGGTTGCGCGCGGAGACAGTATTCATGATGTTTGCTGCTGGTCTGGCTTTCATCTTGGAGGCACCACTTTCCATGTCCCGCGCGCCCGGACGATGGGTCAGGGTTTCCAGCAGTGCGCGGATGGCCGGTGCGTCCGGCTGTTCACCGAACCGGGAAAGCCA
>JAYVCG010000530.1:0-3144 GCA_043750075.1 Acetobacteraceae bacterium
CGTTCCAGCAGCGCGCGGCCGGACGGGGTCAACTGCTCCATGGAGGTGAGCCAGGTCTGCGCCAGCGACAGCGGATACCCCGTCACCTCCGGTGAAGCCCAGGCGAGGACGCGTTCGCGGTTGGCGTCCCACTCGGCCCGGTAACGGGCGAAGGTGAAGCGGCGTTCGGCGATGTAGGCGGCGGCATGGACGAGCCCCAGGGTGAGATGGTCCAGCGCCCCGGCCAGGATGCGGGCCTGGGCAGGGGCGTCGGGCTCGGGGCGGCGGCGGGTGTGGGTGGCTTTCAGCAGATAGGAAACCGCGTCGTCTGGCGTCAGAAGGCCGAGGTCCAGGGCCTCGATTCCCTGGGCGAACGCCCCTTCCAGCCGGGAGGTCAGCAGCACATGCCCAGCGCGTGACGACCGCGCGAGGGCGGAGGCCGCGCGCAACGCCTCCGGCGTGTCCACGTTGTCCAGGATCAGCAGCCAGCCGGAATGCTCCAGCAGCCAGCGGAGCACTGCGTCCTTGTTAGCCTCGGTCGAGGGCTGTTCCGGCAGCCGTAGCACCCCGGTCAAGGCGGCGAGTTCGCGTTCCAGCGTGGCCGGGTCCGGGGCGCGGACGAACAGCAGGGCGGTGTAGTCGTTCTGGTACTTCAACGCATATTCGATCGCCGCGCGCGTCTTGCCGATGCCGCCCATCCCATGCACGGCCCGGATGGCGGAGGCGTTGCCGTTCTGGCGCAGCAAACTCTGGCGCAGACGGTCGAGGAAATCGTCCCGGCCCGTGAACAGATAGCCGATGGAGTGGATGTCCGGGTGGATGGCTTTTTCCCCAGGCCCCAGCGGCTCGGGCGGCAAGGGTGGCGGGGGTGGTAACACTGTGGGCGCCACCCCGCGCGCCGCGTCGAACGCGGCGATGAACGCGGTGCGTGCCTCGGTATGGCGCGGGTCGTCGGCGAAGAACGCAGTGAGGATATGAGTGATGTCAGCCGGGAGAGTGGTACCGCTGGTGTAATTCTGGACCGTGCGATCCGAGGCAACGCTGATCGCTCCGGCGAACGCCTTCACGGTCCACCGCCCGGTGCCGGGTTTCGCGGCAGGACGCGTGCCAGCCTCCATATGTTTCTTGAGCAAGGCCGCGAACCGGCTCTTGGGTGAGCCCGCGGAGGGGGATGCAAGGGACATTGCGTGCCAATCGCGGGGGGTTGCGCGCGGAAGATCGTATGAATTGCCGGATCATGGGCCTCATTGGGAGATCACTTCAACCCATGGAGTGAACCATGACAAGCGCCGCGATGTTGATGAACGCCCTTCTGCCGCACGATCCGATGGCCATGTTGTACCTGGCCCAGTCCGCCACGTATGGACTGGCATTCTGGGCCTCCCGCTGTGGGTTGCACGCGCCCTGGCAAATTTATCTGGCCTCTTGTTTGTGCCATCTGACACTTGCCCTGCTGCATCACTGACCGCATGGCACGCATGACTTTCTGCCTCCGTGCGCCTTCGTGGTTCTCCGCGCACTCCGTGGTGAGAGTCTTTCGCGTCCCCTCCATGCGGCAAAGCGCATGAATCCGCCCCACCCCGTTGCGCCCAGCCTCCCCCCGCGCTAATTTGCCCAAATGATGGGCAATCCGCGATCAGAAAACAATCTGCCTGCTCTCCGCTCAATCGACCTGGGCGGAGGCGTCCGTATCGACACCCCGGTGATCCTGGCGCCGATGTCCGGCGTCACCGATCTGCCGTTCCGCCGCACCGCCAAATCCCTCGGCGCCGGCATGGTCGTCTCCGAAATGATCGCCTCCTGGGCCATGATCCGGGAGAACCAGAAAACCCTGTCCATGGCTGAGGTCGATGGCATGGGCGGAGTCGCGGCGGTGCAGCTCGCGGGCTGCGATCCCGTGGCGATGGCCGAGGCCGCGCGCATCGCCGCCGACCGCGGCGCCCACCTGATCGACATCAATTTTGGCTGTCCGGTGAAGAAAGTGGCAGTCGGCCAGATGGCGGGCTCGGCGCTGATGCGTGACGAGACCGCCGCCGCCGCCATCCTCGAAGCCACGGTGCGGGCCGTCAGCGTCCCCGTCACGCTGAAAATGCGCATGGGCTGGGACCACCAGAGCCTCAACGCCCCCGCCCTGGCGCGAATCGCCCAGGAGTCGGGGATCAGGATGGTCACGGTGCATGGGCGGACGCGGCAGCAGTTTTACACAGGCCTGGCCGACTGGAATTTCGTGGCGCGGGTGAAGCAGGCGGTGACGCTGCCGGTGATCGTCAATGGCGACATAATGACCGAGGACGACGCCGTCACCGCGCTGCGCCAGTCCGGCGCCGATGGCGTGATGATCGGGCGCGGCTGTTACGGGCGCCCGTGGTTTCCCGCTCAGGTGGTGCATTACCTGAAAACCGGCGCGCGGCTGCCTGAACCGGACCTGCGCCAGCAGAAGGCGATCGTGCTCAGCCATTACCATGCCATGCTGGAATGGTTCGGCGTTTCGGCGGGCGTGCGGCTGGCCCGCAAGCATCTGTCCTGGTACTCGCGCGGCCTCACCGGCTCGGCCGAGTTCCGCGCCCGGATGAACCGCCTGCCCGACGCGGATCAGGTGCTCGCGGCGCTGGATGCCTTCTACGACCCGTTGATCGAACGCGGCGCCACCCGCGCTCTCCCTTCGCGTGAGGAAGTGTTGGAAGCCGCATGACCTCTGTTCTGTCCCGCGCCGTTAACCTGCTGCCCGGCCGCGGCCCGCGCGTCATCGACAGCGCCGCCGTGCTGAGCGCCCTGCCGGTGCCGGTGGTCGTGCTGGATCTGGAAAACCGCTTCCGCCAGGCCAATCACGCCGCCGAGCAGTTTCTGGGCATCTCCTTATCCGGCCTCTCGCACCTGCGGCTGAACGATCTGGTGCCGGCCGACAACCCGCTGTTCCTGCTGATCGAGCAGGTGCGCCAAATGGAAGCCTCCGTCACCAACCACGACATGACGCTGGAAAGCCCCCGGCTGCAAAAACGCGGCATCACCGTGCAGGGCTCGCCGCTGCCGGAAGAACCGGGCACGATCGTGCTGGTGTTCCAGGATGCCTCCGCCGCCCGCTCGCTGGACCGGCAACTGGCGTTCCGGGGGGCGGCGCGCAGTGTCACCGGCATGGCGGCGATCCTGGCGCATGAGGTGAAGAAC
>JAYVCG010000531.1:0-2957 GCA_043750075.1 Acetobacteraceae bacterium
CAGCCTGAAAACCGCCCTCGGCTATGACGACAGCCTGGACGCGTTCGGCGTCCATGGCGTCGGCGGGCTGATCGGCATGCTGGCCACCGGCTGGTTCGCCTACGGTCCGCTGACCGCGACCAAGGAGGCGCCGGAGGGCGTCACCATCGGCGGCCCGGCGCTGCTGATGACGCAGATCACCGGCATCGCCGCGACCATCGTGTTCGTGGGGGTGATGAGCTGGATCTTGCTGAAGATCACCGATCTGCTGGTCGGCCTGCGCGTCACCACCGATGAGGAACGCGAGGGCCTCGACATCGTGCTGCATGGCGAGCAGGTATTCTGAATATCGTTCGCTTTCCGTGAGGACAGGCTGGGCGTCATGTCCCACCGTCCTCGTCTGGTTCGGCAGCGAAAGGTTTTCACCACGGAGGACGCGGAGAACCACGGAGGCGCACGGAGATTTTTCGTGTCACGTTCAGAAATGCCGCGCCGCGTGTTGGGCACTCCTGACTCCGTGCCGGATACCGTTCGTTTCGCGCGTGAGCGCGTCATCAGGCCATGCGGCCCATGATGCGCGGAAGCCGCGCGGGATCGGTGACCGGCGGCACTTCTCCGTGCCCCTTGGTGGTTCTCCGCGTCCTTCGTGGTGAAAATTTCACCGCGCATCAGCACGCTCCGGCCCCTCCGCCGCATGGATGGCGCGTGGCCGGAGTTTGACCTGTCCCGCCGCGGTTCAGTCGAACAGCAGCACCGAGCGCGCCACCTCGCCCGCCTTCATGGCGCGGAACGCCTCGTTGATATCCCCCAGACGGCCGCGGCGGCTGACCATGGAGTCGAGATCAAGCCGCCCCTGCCGGTAGAATTCCAGGTAATTCGGAATGTCGGTGCGGAACTGGTTCGACCCCATGCGTGAGGTCTGCACCTTGCATTCGGGCCGGATCGCCAGCCAGGGGAACTCGATTTTGGCGTCGGCGGGCAGCACGCCGACGATGGTGGCGGTGCCGCGTACGGCGAGGCTCTCGATCGCCTGACGGCACAGGATCGCCAGCCCCACCGCCTCGAACGCGTGATCGACGCCAAGGCCCTTGGTCAATGCGCGGACGGCTTGCACGGCATCGTCCTGGGTGCTGTTGACGGTGTGCGTCGCGCCCATGCCCTTCGCCATTTCCAGTTTGGAATCGAACTGATCGACGGCGATGATCTGCCGCGCGCCGCCGATCCGCGCACCCTGGATGATCGACAACCCGACGCCGCCGCAGCCGAACACCGCCACGGTCTGGCCCGCCTGGAGCCCGCTGGTGCGCAACGCCGCCCCCACCCCGGTCAGCACGCCGCAGCCTACCAGCGCCGCGCGGTCCAGCGGCAGATCGGGATCGATCCGCACCAGCGAGTTCTCGTGCAGCAGCATGTGCGAGGCATAACTCGCGATATTGGCGAATTGCTGGAACGGCGCGCCGTTCTGCGATAATCTGTCGCCGCGGCCGACGATGTTGCCGGTGCAAACGTTCGGGTGCCCGCTGAGGCATTGCGGGCAGGTGCCGCAAAAGCCCGACAGGCAGGCCACGACATGATCGCCCTTGCGCACGGCGGTCACGGCGTCACCCACGTCCTCGACCACACCCGAACCCTCGTGGCCAAGCACGAAGGGTTTGTCGAGGTTGTAGCGGCTCAGCCCGTCGATCACGTGCAGATCGCTGTGGCAGACGCCGGTGGCGGCGGTGCGGACCAGCACCTCGCGGCCGCGGGGTTTGTCGATGTCCACGGTTTCGATGGTCAGCGGCTGGTGGAGTGCGCGGAACACCGCGGCTTCGATTTTCATGGGTTTCCTCCTGGCCGGTTGATGTCCGGCGGTCGGGGGGATGAAAGCAGATGTTGGCTTTCCGAGGAACCCGCGAGGGTCAGTCCCCGCCGCTTTCCCCGCGCGCCAGCCGCGTCATCCGGTACAACGCGGCCAGCGGAACCGTGAATCCGATACTCTCCAGCACCAAATCCCTTTCCTCGATCACCATCGCCCTTTTGGGCCACGCGCCAGCGTCATCGCGCCGCGACACCCCAGCGTGGATCGCGGTACTGCTCAGGACCAGGATTTCCCGCGGGCTCGGCAGGGTGGTGAAGGACCAGACGTTCCGCCAGGTCTCGGCGCGATTGGACGGGACGAGGATCGCAATGATCAGCACGGGGTCGCTGACATCGTATTCCCCGGTCTCATACCCCGTGCGGGTGGGGTGCGTTGAGCAGTCAATTTTTTGCGTCACATGCTCAATTTTATTGTCAATGCCCCCTTGGTGTGCTATTTTTGCCTCCAGTGACACGTCAGATCAGAAAGGCCGGATCATGTCGGGCTCAGGACTTTCGTCAGGTCATGGCTACCAGCCGCCGAAAAATCTTCTGGGGGACTTCACCCTGAAGCTGGATCCCCTTTTCCTGACGTCCAACGTGGGTTGGCACGCCCAAAGACCGGGTCAGCCTCACCCGGTTTCGCTTGGCTCACTTCTGCCCAATGGCCTCGATCATGCGTTGTCGCTTCCCCTGGGCGGCTTTTCCCGGGGCATGGCCGGTTCCGGCACTGGCAATCCCGGTCAGCTCCTCGCGAGCAACTTTCAGGCCGGCCCAGGTATCCCGTGGGACAAGCTGTTGGAATTCGTCAGTGATCGCGTGAAAAGCGCGGTCTGGCGGGATCTGTCGATACGGGGGACGCGCGATATCGTCACCGGCAAGCCGGTGACGATTGGCAAGTGGGACGCGGCGGGCATGGCGCGGCCGGACGGCGTGGACGAGACCACCGTCGCCGGCGGTGCCCTGGATACACGCAAACTCTCAGCGATCGGTCTGGGCAAAGGCGCGATCAGCCTGGGCAGGCGTTTCCGTTTCGCCAGCGATGCGGATGTCAGCCTGCTGCTGTTCGTGGATACGAACGCATATCCCGATAAACCCGCCTGGCTGTTCAGTGGCGGGGGCGTGAACTTCCAGCGGAA
>JAYVCG010000532.1:0-9792 GCA_043750075.1 Acetobacteraceae bacterium
GGCCAGTTCCATCCGCCCGCGCACCCCGGTCAGCCGCGGCACGAGGTCCAGCACGTTCTCCATGCCAAGCGTGAACGCCAGCCCGGCGGCGACCAGCACGTTGTCGGCCTGGAACCGGCCCGGCAGGTTCAGCCGGACTTCATGGCGCGCGCTGCCCGCCATCAGCACCAGATCCTGCCCGTCCGGCAGAGGCGTCGCGGTCAGCAGCCGGAACAGCGTTCCCGTCAGCCCCACCGTGTGGAACATGTGACGGCGCGCGAGGGCGGCGCCGCGCACCGCCTCCAGCGTCATCGGGTCCATGTCGGCATGTGCCACCACCGGCGAGCGCGGCGGCAGCAACGCGCCGATCAGCCGCAGCTTGGCCGCGCGGTACGACGCCATGGTGACGTGATAATCCAGGTGATCGCGCGTCAGGTTGGTGAACCCCGCCGCCGCCAGCCGCACGCCATCGAGCCGGTACTGATCCAGGCCGTGCGATGACGCCTCCATCGCCACATGCTGAATCCCGTCACGCGCGAGGCGGGACAACGTCTGGGCCAGGCTGATCGGATCGGGCGTCGTCAGACCGGGACCGGGTGCATGACCCGGTGCGATCAGGCCCAGGGTGCCGAGGCTGGCGGCACGGAAACCACCAAGCGTCCAGAACTGGCGGAGGAATTCGGCCACGCTGGTCTTGCCGTTGGTGCCGGTGACGGCGGCCACGGTCTCGGGCCGCGGTCCGGCCAGCACACCGGCCATCAGCGCCATCAGGCGGCGCGGCTCGGGGTCGGTCAGCAACGGACGCGACGGCGCGTTGTCCGGCCAGGCGGTGCCCGGCGGCGCCAGCACCGCCGCCGCGCCCCGGCGCACCGCCTCGGCGATGAACTCCCGCCCGTCGGTCAGGCTGCCCGGCACCGCGACGAACAGATCCCGCGGCTGAACCCGGCGGCTGTCCGTCGCGATCCCCCCGATCTCCAGCCCCGGCACCACCCTGGGCAAGGGCCGGGCGGAGGCGCCGGAGAAGGCCTGGACCTGGCGGTAAAGATCAGTGAGGAGCAACGGTCGATGCCGAGGATACGGCCATCACCGGGGCGGCGCCCGGCTGGACCTGGGTTCTGCGCGGCGGATCGGAAAGCGGCGGCGAAGAGGGCGCGCGTGGCGGGATACGCGCCGGCAGCACCGCGGGCGTCCGGGTGACGGAGGGCGGTGCCCTGTCCTCCCGTGGCTTGTCCTCGCGTGGTTTGTCCTCGCGTGGTTCCGGCACGCGGATCGGCCCGAGGTTCAGTCCCCGGCCCGGATGCAGCGGGATCGACAACGCCTGCTCGATCGCCGCCATGTTCTTGATGTCGGGCATCAGGCCCAGGATGGGGCCGATACGGGTGATGACCTTGCCTCCGGCGGGTGCGGAGACCTGACCGGCGGTGGAATAGCCACCGGTCGCGGCGTTGCCCTTCGGCTCGTCCAGCATGATGTAAACCGCGTAGCGTGGCGCCTGCATCGGGAACACACCCATCCAGGCGGAGACGTTGGCGTGTTTCTTATAGCCGTGGCCGCTGTTCTTCTCGGCGGTGCCGGTCTTGCCGCCGGGGAAGAAGCCCGGCACGTCCGCCTTCTTGCTGAAACCGTTGGTGACGATCAGCCGCATCAGGCGGCGCATGATGTCGGAGGTGGAGGGTTTCATCACCCGATGGCCCTCGCCCTCGACGCCAGGATCGAGCGCCAGGATCGTGGGCCGCATCCGCATGCCGCCATTGGCCACCGCCGCCGTGCCCGCGACGACATGCATCGGGGAGACGGAAATCCCGTGCCCGAAGCCGACCGTCAGGTTCACCACGTCGCCCCAGTTGGCGGCGGAATGCACCATGGGCCGCGCCGCTTCCGGCAGTTCGATGCCGACCCGGTCGAACATGCCCATACCCCGCATCCAGGCGCGCTGGCGTTCGGAGCCCACCTGGCGGGCCATGCGCGCGGCGCCGAGATTGGAGGAGAAGGTCAGCACCTCGGGGAAGGTCAGGACGCGGTGCTGGCCCTCGAAATCGTTGATGGTGAAGCGGCCGATCTGGATCGGGTTGGCGGCGTCGAACGAATCCCAGATGCGCGCGGTGCCCAGTTCCAGCGCCATCGAGGCGGTCTGTAGCTTGAACGTGCTGCCGGGTTCGTAAATGCCAGTGATGGTGCGGTTGAAGCGCTGGTCGTCGGTGACGGTGCGATAGGCGTTGGCGTCGTAATCGGGCAGCGAGACCATCGCCAGCACTTCACCGGTATGCACATCCATCACGATCCCGGCGGCGCCGATCGCGTGGAACATGTCCTTGGCTTCCAGCAACTCCTCGCGCACCACGTTCTGCACACGCACGTCCAGCGACAGGCGCAGCGGCTCGCCGCTGTCGCGGATGCGTTTGTCGAAGGCCTTCTCGACCCCCGCGACGCCGTTCTCGTCGATATCCACGCCGCCGATGACGTGCGAGGCAACGCGGCCCAACGGATAATGCCGCTGCTGGGTCTGGCGGAAATCGACGCTCGGGATGCCGAGGTTGTTGATGCGGGCTTCCTCGTCGGGCGTGATCTGGCGTTCGAGATAAACGAACCGCTTGCTCTGATCCGACAGCCGTTTCACCGTCCGTTTCATATCCAGCCTGGGCAGCACGGTCTTGAGTTTGCGCGCCGCTTCCTCCGCATCGCCGATCGCGGAAGGATCGGCGAACACCGAGCGCGTGGGCTGCGAGATCGCCAGCGGCTTGCCGGTGCGATCGACGACCATCGCGCGCTGGCCCGGCATCGCGATCTCGGTGATCGGCTTCAGCGCGGCGACGGCGGTGGCGGGCAGTTTGCGTTGCGCGACCCTCGCCTCGACCGGATGGATGACCGTGACCCAGGCGATGCGGACGATGACCACGGCGAACAGGGCGGCGAACACCCCGGCGGCGATGACCAGACGGCCGCGGGTGCGTTCCAGCATCGCGCGGCGCTGGTGTTCCGCGTCGTTGGCCTGAAGCGTCCCGGCGCGTGGAGAGGCGGCGTGCCCCGCCACGCCACGCCGGGACGCTTTTCCCTGGGAGACACCCTGAGACTCCTCACGGCGCGGGCGGAGGCGTTCCGGCGGGGCCTGACGCGGCGGCGATGGGTCAGGAGGATCGTGCGAATCGCTCATGAACGCACCTCAGCGGCCTTGCCAGGTGGCGCTGACCGGGGTTGGGGCTGGCAGCGGCAGGGGCACGTTCGACCGGGCCATGCCCAGCATGGAGCCGTTCGACGGGGGTGACGCCGCGGCCTGCGCGGACATCGGCGGCGCCGGTCTCGTCTCCCTGCGCGGCTCCTGCACCTCCCTGCGTGGTTCCTGGCCGCGGCCATCGGCCACACGCGGCTCAATGGGTTTCGCCGCCACGGGCTTCGGCGCGGCGGCGCGTGGCTCCTCCGCCATCCGGGGTTCGGCGGGCCTTGCCGGCGCCGGGCGGGGCGGGGTGGCACGTTGTTCTTCCGTGCCGCGTGGTTCAGCCGTCCGGACCGGGAGGGGTTTTGGCATGGCGGCACGCGGTTCTTCCGTCCCCCGAGGCTCAGCCACCCGGACCGGGACCGGTTTCGGCATGGCGCGCGGTTCCTCCGTGCCGCGTGGTTCAGCCGTCCGGACCGGGAGGGGCCGCGGCGGGGCGTGGCGTGGTTCCTCCGCGACACGGGATTCCGCTGGACGAGGTTCGGCGGGCCGCGCCAACACGGGTCTCGGGGGGGCGATATAAGCTTCGACCGGCTCACGCGGGCTGGCCACTGGCACCGATGTGGCGGTCATGATGGGCGGCATCGGCGGGATCGGCAGCTCCTCCGCCTCGGCTTCATCCGTGGTTTCCGCTTCAACAGGGGACCGCGCCGGGGTTTCCGTGGTGTCCTCCACCGGCAACAGGCGCGGCGGGGGCAGCCGGGCGGCGAGGTCGGCGACCCGCACGAACTGCCCAGGGGCGACGGTTTTCAGGCCGAGATACTGGTCGGTGTATTTGCGGAGTTGCTCCGGCTCCCCCAGCCTGATCCATTCATCCAGCAGGCGCCGGCTTTCGCCGCGCAAAACCTCGGTGTCTTTGGCGACCTGGACGATGCGCCGGTCGAGCAACTCCACATCGTGCTTGGCACGATAAAGATAGAGGCCCGAACCGAGCATGAGGCACCAGCAGATCAGCGTGATGGGGCGGATCATGAGATCACCACGAGGTTGAGGAAGACCACGCACCGGCGCGGCCCATGAAACGAAACGCGGAGGGAAGGAGGGTCATGCCGCCTCCAGACATTCGATGGCGCGCAGCCGTGCCGAGCGGGCGCGCGGATTGGCCGCGACCTCGGCAGCACCAGGGCGGATCGCTTTCGTGGTCAACAAACGGAACCGCGCCGCCGCCGCTGTCTCGCGTCCGGTTCTTTCTGGCCCCATCATGCCGCGCGGATCGTGGCGCGACGGCGCGGGCGCGCGGCCGGTGATCGCGGTCATGAAACGCTTGACGATCCGGTCCTCAAGGGAATGAAATGATACCACAACGACTTTCCCCCCCGGCCCCAGCAGTTCCACCGCCTGGGCCAGCCCGCGCTCGATCTCTCCCAGCTCGTCATTGACAGAAATTCGTAACGCCTGAAACGATCGTGTCGCCGGGTGAATGCCGGATTTGTCCATGGGCAGAACGGAACGGATGATGCTGGCGAGACGCCCCGTGGTTTCGATCCGCGCCTCCGCGCGCGCCGCCACGATGGCCCGCGCCACGCGGCGGGAGGCGCGTTCCTCACCCAACTGAAACAGCAGGTCGGCGAGATCCCGTTCCGCGAGCGTGTTGACCAGGGTGGCGGCGGTCACATCGGTGGCATTCCCATGCCGTCCCATGCGCATGTCGAGCGGACCGTCGCCGCGAAACGAAAACCCGCGCTCCGGGTCGTCGATCTGGAAGGACGACACACCGATGTCGAGCACGATCCCATCCAGCGCCCGCACCCCGGCCGCGGTCAGCAGGCTCAGCATCTCGCCAAACCGGCCATGCACCAGATGCAACCGGCCTGGGTACTCCGCCGCGAGGCTCGCGCCGCGCGCGATCGCCGTTTCATCGCGGTCGATGGCCCAGACGTGGCATTGGGCGCTGTCGAGAATTGCCCGCGTGTAGCCGCCGCCGCCAAACGTGCCGTCGAGATACACGCACCCGTCGCGCGGGTTCAGCGTTTCCCGCATTTCCGCCAGCATCACGGGAACATGCGTCGCAGGACCATGCGTCACGGGACCATGCGTCACGGGACCATGCGTCACGGGAACAGGAACCCCGCTCATGACGCGGCGTCTTTTTGTTTCGCCACCCGCGCGTGGTACGCGGCCAGCGCGGCGGCTTTTTGTCCAGACACCAGCGAGGGTTCCCAGAGTTGGAAGCGCGTGCCGAGGCCCAGGAAAGCAACGCTGCCCGCGCGTGAAATCCCGGCGCCTTGCAGCAATGCGTCGGGAATGACGATGCGTCCTTCCTTGTCTGTCTCCAGCGTGTAGGCGTCGGCATAAAGCACTGTCGCCATCGCGTCGTGCTCGGCGCTGAGGGGATCGAGGGAATCGAGTTGCGCGGACAGGGTATTGAAACGATCCTCGGTCCAGCCTTCGAGGCAGTGCGCCTTTTCCGATGGCCGCAGCACCAGGGGAATGGCGAAGGAAACACCGGCCGCGCCTTCGCTGAGCGTCGCGCGTTCGCGGACGGTGGCGCTGTTTTCACGGAGAGCGGCGCGGAAAGAAGCTGGCACGGAAACGCGGCCTTTCAGGTCAAAATTCTGCACGTGGGTTCCACTGAAATGGGCCATCGCGGCCGGGGCACCTCGTTATTGGTCGTGACGGGAACAGCGGGTGAGAAGAACAAAACAGGACAATCCGGATGGGCATCCTCACGCGGCCCTTCCAAAGCGGCCCTCCCGGAAAAACCTCACATACACAGGTCCGTTTGGGCAAACATGGGATAACATGGGTGTGGCCTGTCCAGCAAGGCGAGTTACAGGTCCGCAAGCAAAAAAAGCTTGATTTTTTCGTGCCATACCGCCCCGCCTTGAGACGGACTCTCCATTGCGGTTGTCACGGATGGTGAAGCCGCGCTTTCAGGCGGGGCGGGGAGGCTGGATGGATCGCCTCAGGCGGGCACGCATGCCGCCAAATGGGTCTTTTCAGGCGTTTTCATTCCGCGCGCGGCCGCCTGATGTGGAGAGGAAGTAATGTGATTTCCTGACACCACGCCGCTTTGTCCTTCAGCGCGTTTCCGGCCTCGCCATTAACTTTTGATCAGGGCGAACGGAAACCGCGCGCCCGGTGTCCGCGATCATGTGTGTTTGAAGCCGTATCGCGGCCATGTGTTCGCACCGGAACCGCGCCCGCGGCGCACTCTCTTTTTCCCTGTTCCTCTTGGAGCATGGCACCAAAAACGCGGGGGATTCGGAAGTCCGGAACTGTCATCACTGCCGTATATCGCGATCAAATCGACGTTATTCTTGTTTTGTTCATGAACATAAAGTGAACAGACGCGGGTTCGCCCTTCTTATGCCAACCCGCTTAAAGGCTGACCGCTGCCCTTCCCCGTCATCCCCCGGCTCGACCGGGGGATCTCTCGCGGCACGGTGCTGGTTCAGATCCTCCGGTCAAGCCGGAGGATGACGGCATGGGTCAATGTTTAAGCGGGCTGGTATTATTTTGTCTTTCTGCTTTTCCCCGCCCGGATTTTCCCATGGCCCCTCCCCCGCGCCAGGGAGAAGGGAAAAATGCCAGACGGCCTGTAAGCCGGGTTCTGTCCGCGCCTTTTGGCGCGAGACGGCCATTCCTCTGGGACGTGCCTCGCGGCATGCCTCACGCGACCAACCCGGACGGCAAGGCGGGAATGCCTCCGCTCCGGCGTTTGAAGGCCGGCGCCACCGCCCCTATTCGGTCTTGCTCCCGGTGGGGTTTACCCTGCCGCCCCTGTCACCAGGGGCGCGGGGCGCTCTTACCGCCCCGTTTCACCCTTGCCCATCAGAGGTTTCCCTCGCATGGGCGGTTTGTTTTCTGTGGCACTGTCCCTGGGGTCGCCCCCGCCGGCCGTTAGCCGGCACCGTATTCCCGTGGAGCCCGGACTTTCCTCCATCGTCTTTCGACAACAGCGGCCGTCCAGCCGTCTGGCGAGCGGGACATGCGGCGGTGGGGCGGGTTCGTCAAGCGGGCAGGCCGTGTTCCGCTCTGGCGAAGACAACATGCCGCCCGCGATGCCCGTGCCGATCGCCAGGCAGGTTGTTTCGCGGAGGACGCGGAGAAGAAGGAGGACACTGAGGTTTGGCCGCCGCCGGGGCGCGGTCCTCCGCGACCTCCCGGCCTCCGTGCCCTTCGTGTTAAAGCGGAGGATGATCCACCACCAGGCGCCAGGGCAACGGAAGGGAACGGCACCACCGTCAGACCATGCCACGCCCCGCCGCATGACAACGGTGACGGTTGGGCTCGCGTGCGCGCTCGTCTGCGCCGCCGGTGCCTCGCTGCTGATCGGGGACGGCTTCATTGGCCCCGCGAGCGCGCTGATCCTGACCGAGATCCGCCTGCCCCGCACCCTGCTCGCCCTGCTCATCGGCGGCGCACTGGGCTTGTGCGGGGCGGTGGCGCAGGGGGCGTTGCGCAATCCGCTCGCCGATCCCGGCCTGCTGGGGATCACCGGCATGGCGGGACTCGGGGCGATGATCGCGTTCTACTGGGGATTCGCCAGCCGGTTCGCCCCGGCGCTGCCCCTGGGCGGGCTGGGGGGCGCGGGGCTTGGGCTGGTGTGCCTGCTTGGCGCCGGCGGACGGTCGCTGTCCGGCCCCTCGCTGATCCTGGCCGGAGTGGCGCTGTCGGCGCTGTCCGGGGCACTGATGGCGCTGGCCCTGACCCTGGCGCCCAACCCATTCGCCCTGGCGGAAATCACCTTCTGGCTGCTGGGAGGACTGGAGGACCGCGCCCTCAGCCACGTCGCCCTGGCCGCGCCGCCGATCCTCCTGGGCGTCATCCTCCTGCTGCGCCTCGGCCCCGCCCTCGACGCCCTTGCCCTGGGCGAGGACACCGCCGCCTCGCTTGGCCAGCCCCCGGCGCGGACGTTGCGTCATGTGGCGATCGGTTGCGCCCTGGCGGCGGGCGCGAGCGCCGCGGTCGCGGGGGGAATCGGCTTCGTCGGCCTCGTCGTGCCGCATCTGCTGCGCCCGTGGGTCGGGCAACGTCCCTCCACGCTGCTGGCGCCGTCACTGCTGGCGGGCGCGCTCCTGCTGACCCTGGCCGACATGCTGGTGCGCGTGATCCCGCTGCTGCTGCCCGTCTCGGCCGCTCCGCCTCTGGGCGTGCTGACCGCGCTGGCGGGCGCGCCGTTCCTGATCGCGATTGCCCGGCGGATGACCCCATGACGGACGCCGTCCTGACCGGCCTGGATCGTTTCAATCTCGTTCTGGGCGGTGTCCAGGTTCTGCATGATGTCACGCTGCGGCCAGAGCGCGGCGTCTTCCTGGCACTGTGCGGGCCGAATGGCGCGGGGAAAAGCTCGATCCTGCGGGCGCTGGCGGGGCTGGTGCCAGGCAGTACGCCGCCCGATCCGCGCCACGCCGCCTATCTGGCGCAAAACGCCCGCTCCGCCTGGCCGCTGACCGTTGGACAGATCGCGGCGCTTGGCCGCATCCCGCATGGCGACACAGCCCAGGGACCGATTGACGGAGCGTTGGCGCTCTGCGGGATCGAGGGATTGCGCGACGCGCGGATCGACCGCATCTCCGGGGGAGAAGCGCGTCGCGCGATGCTCGCCCGCGTCTTCGCCACTGAGCCCAGGATGTTCCTGTTGGACGAACCCACCGCCGATCTGGACCCCGCCGCGAGCCACGCCATCCTGCGCCTGCTGCGCGAGACGGCGGAGCACGGCGCCGCCGTGATCGCGGTGCTGCACGCGGTCGAACTCGCCGCCGCGTATGCGCACCGGATCGTGCTGGTGGACCGGGGCCGGGTCGCTGCTTCCCTCCCCGCGCCCGAGGCGCTCGACGCCGCCGCCGCGGTGTTCGGGATGCGGGCGGGCCTGGGGCCACGGTTGCTGCCCTTGTCATGAGCCGCCGCGCTTCCGGGGACAGGCATGTTTCTGGCCGTGGCCGCGGTGGAGGCGCGCGTGGCGGGGAGGACCGTGAGCCTTTCTTTCCAGACGCCGCTCTCGCAACGGCTCCGTCTCCGGCGGCGGCGGCACTCCCCGCGGCCATCGCGCGGCCGGAGGATCGGTGGCTGTCCCCTCCCCGTGTCCGGCGTGGGGCCTGGGCATGGGTTACCAGGACCATGCGCAGGATTCCGGCCGCGCTGTTGATTTCACTGGGCTTGCATGTGGGTCTCGTGGCCGGGGCACTGGTGTTTCTCCACCGGGACCGGGGCGCGGCGGACGCACCTGACAAACAGGTCATGGTCGAACTGGTGCTGGAAGAACGGCGAGGCGAGGCACGGCCTCCCGCCCTGCCCCAGCCACCGGCGCCGCCTTTGACCGTCGAAACTCCGGCGGTGGAGCCTCAAATGGCGACGCCCCCGATGGAAACGAAACCCAAGGTGGAAATGGCGCGCGAGGCAATGCCGCCGCCCAGGGAAACCGCCATGGCTCCTCCGCTCCCGGAGCCGATTCAACCGGAGAAGGCTCAAAAACAGGACAAGGCCATCCACCCGCGTCCAGCCCGGAGCCCGCCGCGTCCCCACCAGCGATGACCATCACCCTCAGCGGCACCGACAGTCCCAGCAACGCGCTGGCCCAGGGAGAGCAGATCATTCCGGCGGCGGCGGACGCGGTGTTTCATAACCGGCAGCCGCTTTATCCGCTGGAGGCGCTGCGG
>JAYVCG010000533.1:0-4324 GCA_043750075.1 Acetobacteraceae bacterium
TCAGGCCATCTGGTGTTCAGGCCATCTGGTGTTCAGGCAGCCTGGGCCTGGGGCGCCGTGTCATTGGAGAGCGCGGGCTGCGCGGAAGAACCCGTGCTCACCGCGATCCGGCGCGGTTTCAGCGCCTCGGGCACCACGCGCTTCAGACCGATGTGCAGCAGACCGTTGGTCAGGTCGGCGCCATCGACGACCATGTGATCGGCGAGGACGAACCGGCGCTCGAACGCGCGGCCGGCGATGCCACGGTACAGAACCTCATTCTTCTGTGTTTCCGCGACCGGACGGCCAGAGACCAGGAGGGTGTTTTCCTTGACCACGATGTCAAGTTCCTCCGGGCGGAAACCGGCCACCGCCATGGTGAGGCGATAGGTGTCGTCCGCGAGTCTCTCGATATTATAAGGGGGATAGCCGGTCGCCTCGGTGCTGGACGCCGCCGTGTCCACGAGACGGGCAAGGCGGTCGAAACCGATGGCGGTACGGAGCAAGGGCGAGAAATCCAACGTCGTCATGACAAAACCTCCAAAAGGAGCATGGTGTCTTCAGGAAGGCCGCCCGAACGGGCCGGCCCGGTGGAGAAGTCCGCGACCCCATCTGGGCGTTCCGGACAGTCCTCAATTAGGCATGGGTTTTTCTCCTTCAAGGGGGAAACGCGAGGATGCGGGGCCATTCGGTTCTCCCGTGACGCCGTGCCGTGGCTGAGGCCGCCAGGAAAGATTCTCACCACGGAGGACACGGAGAACCGGATGACCCTGCGCGAGGATGTGAGTCTGATTGTTTTTTCGCGGGTCTGGTGCGTGGCCAGGGCGGGACGGCATGATGCTCCTCGCGCGCCACCTGGAAACCCCACCGGGAAACCCCACCGGGAAACCCGGCACGAGACGGCCCGGACACCCTTTGTTATGATGACCGCGCGCATCGCCGCCATGGAGGAACCCAGGGTTGACCAGCCCGCCACCGTTCCACGACACTGATCCGTTCGACGAGGCGGGCTATGCGCGTCTGTATCCCGCCGTCGCCGGGGCGGGGATGCACGGCGCGGCCGGCACGCTCTGGGCGCATTTCGACCAGCACGGCCGTGCCGGGGGCCGCCGCCCCAACGATGTCGATCCTGATTTCTATCTCGCCGCGTATCCCGCGGTGGCGGAGGATCTTGGCCATCCCCCCTCCCCCGCCGACGCCGCGCCCCACTACCTTACCCTGGGCCGTGCCCGCGGGTATCTGCCGAACGCCCTGGCGCCCAGACCGGGGAATGGCGCCGCGTTTCCCTCGCCGTGCGGGGGGTTGTGGATCGATCAGGCCAACGCGGCCGATCTCATCAGCGCACGGCTGGACCTCGGACGGATCAACCGGACGGAGGCGGCGCTGCTGCGGATTTTCGCGCGCGAAGGCATCGCCGCGCTGGACCGCCCGTTCGACCGCGAGCAGGCCGATGCCGCCGATCTGGCCGTGGAGCAGGCTTTCACCGGCCTGTTCCCGGATTTACTGTTCGCCTGTCCGGCCCTGGACACCGGGCCGATGCGGTGGCGGCCGGAACTGACCCCGCATCCGGCGGCGGCGCTGGACCCGCACATGGTCTCCGGCGCCATCCGCGACGTGCTGCTGGACAAGGCGGTGACGGATTTCCTGACGCTGCTGTTCGATGCCCGGCCGCGCCTGTTCGCCAGCCAGGCGTATTTGCGCCAGGCGGCGGCGGCGGAGCGCGACGTGGCCACGGTCGCGGTGAGCCTGCCGTTACAGTTCGCCGCGGTGACGTTCGCGCTGGAGGACACGGACAGGGGCGCCACTCTCGTCTGGCCGGGCAGCCATCGCCTGCCTGATCTGCCCTTCCCCGGCGGCGCGCTGAGCCTGCCGGAAGCACGGCGCACCGGCGCACCGGGCCTGGCCAATGCCCTCGCGGACCGTCCCGCCCGGATCGCCGCCCTGATCGCCGCCCTGGCACCGGGCCGTTCGCCGCGCCTTGTCGCCGCTTCGCCCAGGGCGCGGATGGCGCGGCATGCCAGCCTCATTCACGCGGCTGAGCCTCCCACGCCGCCGGGGGAGCGGCGGTCGCTCACCGCCTGGTATTGTCCGGCGTATGTAGTGCCTGGTTACAGGGAAATGGTGCGGGCGCGGACGCATGTGTGGAATGGAGTGGTGTTTTCTTCCGCCTTTTGTCCGGGGATGGACCCGTGTGACTGACGGGGCTCCGCCCCGGACCCCGCCAGGAGGCGCTGCCTCCTGGACCTCCGCCAAGGGCGTTGGCCCTTGGAACCCATCCATGGGAGTCTTAATGGATGGGGTCCAGGGACCCGGTCCCTGGCGGGGCGCGGGGCAGAGCCCCGGCCTTCCTTCCAAGAGGAAACGAACGGCCGCATGAAACGCGTGATTGTCTCCGCCGACGATTTCGGCCTCACACCGGCGGTCAACGAAGGCATCGCCCGCGCGCATCGCGACGGCATCCTGGAACAGGCAAGCCTGATGGTGGCGGGCCCAGAAGCGGCGGACGCGGTGGCGCGCGCGAAAACCCTGCCCTCCTTGCGGGTCGGACTGCACCTGGTGGTGATCGAGGGACCGGCGGTGTCCCCCCCCTCCACCATCCCGGACCTGGTGAACGCGGACGGGCAATTCCCCTCGGATCAGGCGCGGCTGGGGTTCAACTACTTCTTCCGGCCCGCGGTCAGGCGGCAACTGGCGCACGAAATCCGGGCGCAGTTCGAAGCCTTCGCGGCGACCGGACTGACCCTCGATCACGCCAACGCGCACAAGCACATGCACCTGCACCCCATAGTGGGGCGGCTGATGATCGAGATCGGCCGCGAGTTCGGATTGCACACCATCCGCGTGCCCGCCGAACCCCCCGCGCTGATGGCGCGTCTGGGCGCGCGCATCAGCCTGGGAGACCGGGCGTTGCACGCCTGGACCCGGCTGCTGCGGCGTCAGGCACGGGAAGCCGGACTGACCACCACCGATCAGTGTTTCGGACTCGCCTGGAGCGGGCACATGACCCGCGACCGGGTCAGCGCCCTGCTGCGCGCGCTGCCCGAGGGGGTGTCGGAAATTTACTTCCATCCGGCGGCGGCGCGCGATCCCGTCCTCGCGCGCCTGATGCCGGATTATGAGCACGAAGCCGAACTCGCGGCGCTGCTGGATCGCGGCCTGTGGGACCGCGGCCCATGGGATCACAGCCCGCGGGATCAGCTCCGCGCCGCCTGATCCAAAGCCCAGTCGGCGATCATGGCGGCATGGGCCACCGGTTTGACCACGCCGTACGGCTCCAGCCACGTGGCCGCGCCGCTGAGCATGTCGAGCACGGTGCGGCTGAGCGCCCGCGCCGTCTCCGGTTTCCCCACCAGCGCCGGGGCATGGGCGGTCAGCCGCGCCTCCACGCTTTCACGCACCGATTCCTGACGGGCGTTGAACGTCCGCCGGTCCGCCGGTGGCGCCAGTTCACCGTAATATACCGAGAGCCGGTGAAAATCCTGGTCCGCCAGGGCGGCGAGAAGATATTCCCTGGCGAAGGCATGCAGCTCACCGGCCGGGCTGGTGTCCGCGCTTTCCTCCATCGCGAGGCCGGTGCGCAGGCGCAGCGTCTCGACATGGCGGAGCGCGATATCGGCGATCAGTTCCTCGCGCCGTTTGTAGTAATAGCACAAGGTCGGCAGCAGACAGTTCAGATGCCGCGCCAGCGACAACATGCTGAAACGCCATAGCCCGTTGGCGGCGATGTAACGGGCCGCGATCTCACGGATCTCACGGGCGCGTTCGATGGTGGTGGAGCGCGGCCGGTAGCCGTCGCGCGGCCCCCCGGCGATGCGCACGGACGGCGCCCGTTCCCGCGTGGTGGTGTTGGAGGGTTCCCAATGGTCGGTCGAAATGGATCGCATGACATGATTTCCTGTTCACGCCCTCCATATTGATAGGATGAAAAATCGCGTCAAAGGAATTTATGCTGAACCCGCCCTGAGCCGGAGTGCAACGCCGCCGGGCTCGTGGAGGGGATGCGCGGTCTGGTGGCGGATCATGGGCTGGAACAGAGCCGCTGTTCCGCGTCATTCCTTTCATGACCGGAACGCCTGTTCCGCGGTCAGGACCCTGACACGCGGTTCCGCCGGAACAAAGTATCGCGTCAGAACCAGTGGCCTGGGCACCGCGCCGCGTGGAGTGGAGGTCACGCTTCACCGCCTCGCGGGTGGTGGGAAACATTTCCAATGCGGGATAACCGCGAGGCGCCGCCGCCGGGTGTCAACGCAACGCCAGAATGTCCTCTTTTGAGTGCTGAGGCTGTGACGCCGATCACGCCAGCCAAGGCTTTCCGGTTTGGTTGAGGCGCCTGCTTTCCCGTCCC
>JAYVCG010000534.1:0-5726 GCA_043750075.1 Acetobacteraceae bacterium
TCCCGCGCCGCCATCGCCTCCGCGCGGGATGCGATGGTCAATCCGAACGATCCGGTCGCCGGCAACCCGCGCGGCAGCGTCACCATCATTGAATTCTTCGATGTCCGCTGCCCTTATTGCCATAAGCTGGAGCCCGCGATGGCGGCATTCCTGGCCAGCGACCGCGATGTGCGGCTGGTCTACAAGGATTTGCCCATTCTTGGCCCGCCCAGTGTGCTGGCCTCGAAGGCGCTTCTGGCCGCGCGCAAACAGAACGCTTACGAAAAAATGCGCGACGCGTTGATGGCGCAGTCACGCGACATCACCCCGGCGAAAATTGAGTCGGAAGCGAAAAGACTGGGTCTCGATGCCGCGCGCCTGATCCGGGACATGGAGGACAAATCGATTCAGGAGCAGATCGACGCCAACCTGCGTCTGGCGCACCGGTTGAGCATCCAGGGCACGCCGGCGATGGTGATCGGCGATACGTTGCTGCCCGGCGCGGTGGATGAGGCGGATTTGCGCCGTGCCGTGGCCGAGGCGCGCGCCGCGAGCCGGTGAAGGTTATTTTCTGACCCGGCTCCGTTTTGGAGCCGGGGCCTCCGGTGCTTCGGAAGCGGGTGCTTTGGAAGCCGGGGCTTTGGAAGATCGTAACGAACCGCCGGTCAGTTGTTCGATGCGGCGGCAAAAGGCATTCAGATAATCGCTCATGGCCAGATGGCGTTCGGCGTACTGGCGGGCGCCCGCGCGCAAGGTGTGATCCAGGGTCTTGTTTTCGATCACTTCCCGCACGGTATCGGCGATGCCTTTCGGATCGAAGAACGATGTCACAAGGCCATTTTCGCCGTGTTTGATGAATTCCCGCACCGGGTCGGTATCGCCGCCAATGACGGCGCAGCCCATCGCCAGGGCTTCGCGCAAGGACCAGGACGCGACGAACGGATAGGACAAATAGACATGCGCGTCCGAGCGGCGCAGCAACGCGATGTAAGTGTCGTAACCGACCTTGCCGGGGAAGGAGATGCGTTCCGGATCGATCCGGTCCCGGACCTCGCGCAGGAAGAACTCACGCCATGTGGTGCCACCGGGCGCGGGAACGCCATAGCTGACGCCGTCACCCCCCACCATCACCACTTTCAGGTCCTTGTGTATCCGCAGCAAATCCGGCAATGCCCGGATCATCGGATGCACGCCGCGATACGGTTCGAGGTCGCGCGACACGAAAGTCACCAGTTTATCAGTACGGCGAATGGTCATGTCGCCGATTTTCAGACCGGCGTGCCGTGCTTTCGCGTCCGGTGAACAGATGTCGAGATTAACGCCCTCCCACATCACCTCGATTCGTTCGCGCGCCCAGTCGGGATAGGTGGATAATTGCCAGCGGGTCGGGGTGACGCCGTGCGCGTCCGTGTTCAGGGCCAGATGGTTGATGGCGTTCTTGGCGCGGATGCGGGGAAAATCGGACGGGTCGATGAGGAATTCAGGATCGAACGTCACATCGCCGCCATTGGTCTTATAGTAAAACTCCATGTAGCCGATGGAGGGAACGCCCGGCCATACGTCCTCCAGATTGAGCATCTCGCCCCAGCCCTGGTGGCCAATGATGATGTCGGGGGTGAAACCAAGATGCCGGAGCGTCAGGGCCGCTCCCGCCACGACTTCCGCGCGGCGGGCCGCCATGTCCAGTTCGCGCGCCGCCACATGCGTGTCCGCCGTGGACAGGCGGGGTTTCATGTAGGGTACTTTCCGCACCCCGCGGATGAAGTTCTCGTTGGGCTCGGTGATGAACAGGATCTCGTGCCCGCCCATCGCCACCAGATGGCGGACGATGTGCAGGAACTGACCCGGAAAGTTCTGGTGAACAAACAAGAATCTCAACGCGCGACTCCACTGCCGGACGGACGAAACGCCGGAAAGCCTTAACGCCGGCCTGACCGCGCGGGGGATTTGGCCGTGGAGGCACGGGTGGGCGTCTGCCGCTCAGGAGCCACGGGCTGCGCCGATCTTGGCAGCAACTCGATCTGAAAGGCTTCCAGCGCCGTGAGATCGGGCGATTCACAGGCCGTGCCTTCCTCGACCGGTCCGATCGAGGTGCCGTCGATGAAGGTCGCCGAATAGCGCAACGTGAACGCCTTGGCCGCCGCGCCCTTCAACCGCGCGTTCAGGCCGAGCAAGGGCAGCGCCATGCCGCGGCTGCCGCAGAATTTGCCGTTCTCCACCCAGGGCGACAGCCAGTCCTTGCCAAGCACGCCCTGATATTCCAGTTCGCCCGCCGCGATCGGGGTCTTGTCCGAGATGCCAAAACCCTCGATCCATGTCTGACTGCCGCGGGTGCCGATCCATGTCCCAAACGCGCCGGTCACATCGCCCATGCCTTGTACATGCGCCATGATCTCCGCTTCTTTTTCAGGCTGCGCGGGCGGGGAAGGTGTCTCCGGCACGGCCGCGGCCGGATCGCCGCTGAGTTTCAGCACCTGCAAACGCGGCGCCGCTTCGGCCGGCTGACCCGCGGCCTGATAGATCGTCACCAGCACCTGCGCCGGTCCATCGGTGATCCGCACCAGGGCCGCGGTATTTTCCAGCCATCCATCCGCCCGGAACGTGCTCACCGACACCGCTTCCGGCCGCCCGGCACTTCCTGGGCAAGGCGTGACGCGCACACCCGGCAGACCCGTCACCGGGTCGGCCTCCCGGCTGCCGGGGGCTGGGAACACACAATACACCCCCGTCTCCAGCGTCATGAGGTTCGCGGAGACACGAAGCTCCGTGATCCGTCCCGCCGCGGGCGCGTCGCCCGCGTTGGACTGGTTTTGAACCGCGTCAGCGGCAGGAGACATGCGGTTTCTCACTTACTGAGGTTACAGGGATGATACCAACGGCTCTTATTGCTAACCCATGCCCCTTTGCCGTCATCCCCCGGTCGAGCCGGGGGATGACGGGAATGGATCAGCAATAAGAGCCGCTGGCATGAGACGGCTTGTAACCTCATGCGGGAGGAACCGGAAGGCGGGATCGTCCCCGCGCCGCCGCTAAAAGCGCATCGTTGATCGCGGGCGCGCGCATTCCCAGGGGCAGGAGGAAGCCGCGGCCGGTGCGGCGGATGCGCTCAGCGGGGGCGCCGATGTCGAAGGCGGCGACACGCAACCCCGCGCGCCAGAATTCGGTCAGGGTCAGACACCATGTCTCCGGCGCGATTGAGGGCAGGAACGCCAGCGTGGCATTTTGGGCGCGCATGAGATCCACCGCCTCGGCCATGTCGTACCGGCCGGTCACGAACACACGGCCCGTGTCGATCAGGCGTTGATCGTCGATCGTGGTGCCCGCCACCACGAAGGACAGGTCCAGACCACGCCGCCTGGCGTCCCGCGCGCAGGCCAGCAGCACGGAGAAGCCCTTGTGGAGCCCGATCGCCCCCGCGATGCAAATCCGCACCGTGCCGCCAGGATCGCGGACCGGCGGCGGCTCATCCAGGGCCGCATCGTCCTCGTGCGGAACGACGCTGATGGCGAGACCCGGAAAATGCCGCGCCATGCGCGAAGCCGTGTCCTGGGACGGCGTGACGATCCGCGCCGCCCCCGCCAGAATCGCGTGGGAGCGCGCCAGCAGAGCGGCCACGGGGATGTCCTCGTGCGAATAGCTGCCGGTCTCGGCGATGCAAACCTCGCACACCTCCGGCTCCGGCTCCCCGCAGTAACGATCGCCCCGGCCCACCAGGGCGATGCGCGGACAATACCAGGCGAAGTCATGCACGTGCGCGACATAAGGAACCCCGAGCGCCCGCACCGCCTGAAACACGGACGGATCATGGTTCAGGAAATGGTGAAGTTCCGCCAGAACCGCCCCCGTGCCACGCAGGAAACGCCTGAAAGCCGCCGTTTCCCTGGGCAGATCGAAACGCGGAGCGGGGAAGCGTCCCTGTTCGCCATCGTCAATCACCACGCCGCCTGGCGGTTGTGTGGGGCGTAAAACCACCACGCGGCGCCCCTGTTCTTTCCACGCGGCGACGGAAGCGGCGACCTGACGCGCCACGCCCCCGCCATCGTCATGCATGACGATGATGACCGAGGGCGTGTCCTCGCTCCGCCATCGCTCCAGATCGAGCCGCCGCGTCTGGGTCAGTGATTCAGATGTCCCAAACGATTTATTCGAAGCGGCTGCGCGCGACAGCGACCGTTCCCCTTTCTCACCCCGCCTGGACAGCAGGGAACGCGCCACCGGACTACCGGGCAAATCCCATCCATCCCGGCCACGGACATGGATAAGCGTTTCCCCTGGTGGCAAATCCGCCAGGGATACCGAAAAAGCCCGCGGACGGGCCAGAGGCGGCAGATCAACGATCCCCTCCGCCGGTGTGGAAGCCACGATGTCCCTCACCGCACGGTCCGCGCTGACAGACAAACACGGATCGGTTTCCGGGTCGCCTGGATGCCACGCCCAACCGCGGAGTCCTCCACTCCAGGCTTCGACATGACCATCCATCCGGCTGATCGCGCGGAGCAAAACAGGGCTGCCGATCAGATGCCGTCCCTCGATCGTGATCGAGACCTCGCGCGCGCGCGTCCACGGGGGTGGCAACACATCGCCATTAACCCTCCGTCCATCCAGGCGCACTTCGATGGGGGCCGGATGCACGGGAGAGGCGATCACTCTCCCCGTGCCGGTGACGCCGCACCATCCCGGCGCCTGCGTCAGCCGGGCCACATGCAAGGCGATGCCACCAATGTCGGGATGCGGGGCATGACGGCAGAGCGCCTCCACCAGGGCCGCGCGCGCCGCTTCGTTCTCCCCCATCAACAGCCGCGCCGTCGCGAGGCCAAGCCATGCCTCCCGCACATCCGCGGTCTCCAGCACGGCGGCGAACAACGCGGCGGCTCTGGGATTATCATACCCTGTCAGAGCGGAGGCCAGGGACAGGATGGCGCTGCCTTCTCCTGTCAGGCGGCGTGCCCGGTCCAGCCAGCGAACCGCCTCCGCCTTGTCACCCTGGGCAAGCGCCGCCTGGCCGCGGGCAAACGCGTCCTCCACCAAAGCGGCATGCCGCGCCTTGCTGGCGGTGTTTTCTGTCATGGAGATAAACGGGCGATCAGACCGCTTCGGTCACTGCCTCAGCCAGGGCTGGAGGCAAAGCGGCGAGGTCGGATTTCGCGTCCTGTAATCCTTGCGACATCGCGCGTTCCAGCCAGATTCGTGCTTCGGTGGGGTTGTGCTCGCCCGCCAGATTGCGCGCCAGGAAGCGGCCCAGCATCATTTGGGCGTAGGGGTGTCCGCGTTCGGCGGCGGCGCGGTACCAGTATTGTGCTTTGGGACGATCCATTGGCACGTCATGACCGCCGCCCAGAATCGCGCCGGTGGCGAACATGGCGCCCACATGGCTGGCCTCGGCGGCTTTCAGGAACAGGACGAAGGCGCTGGCATGGTCCTTGGGACCGCCATTGCCGTTCAGCATCATGTCGGCCAGCATCACCTGAGCCTCGATCATGCCGACATCGGCGGCGCGGGTGATCCAGGCGCGGCCTTCCTCGGCGTTTTTCGTCACGCCGCGGCCTTCGACCAACATGCGGCCGTACCAGTACTGCGCGTTCACCACGCCATCAGCGGCACGGCGCAGCCATTGCGCGGCTTTTTGATCGTCCCGTTCGATGCCCACACCCTCGGCCAGACACACGCCGAAATTGAACGCGGCGATCAGATCGCCCGACATGGCCGCCTGTTCGAACCATTCGCGGGTGACGACCGAATCCTGCGCA
>JAYVCG010000535.1:0-3188 GCA_043750075.1 Acetobacteraceae bacterium
CGCCGACCCTGGGCTCACGATCTCGAACACCACGACGGGATCGTTGACGATCAGGGTGCCGCGCGGGAGGGGCGTGCAGACGATGAAGGCATCGGGATAGCGGACGCGGCCCGCCACCTCGATTTTCACGTCGCTGCCGAGGGCCTCGCAACGATGGCCGCGGAGGCGGTTGAACAGCAATCCCAGCAGATTGCGCTGGATACGGCCGTGCTCGACCGAGACGCCCACCATGGCGACCGGTCCGAAGCCATCGAACTCGTATTTGCGATCCTGGCGGCTTTCCCAGTCCAGGAAGGCGTCCAGGGTCATGGGGTGTTTCCGGACGGCGCTCATGGATGCATCCTATCACACGGAAGCGAGCGGGAAAATCGCGGAATGGCGGCGCGGGTGTTTGGACCGCCAGGGTCCGCGCGTGACGCGATCTGGTCATGACCGCGGAAGGATTGCCTGGAAAAGGCAAGAATTCATCCTGGGAGTTCTCAGAGACTCAGAGGTTCTTCGCGCATCAGCGGCGTGCGCGCCTGGGCGCCGCGCGGCGCATCGTCCGCCTGTACAGGCACGCGCCCGCGCGCCGGTCCCATTGCTCCGGGTCTCTGAGTCTCTGAGAACTCCCAGAATTAATCCTTGCTGAGCGTATCACGGCTTCTGGTCCAGCCGGGAAAGCCGGCACGCGAAAATGGACGGTTTCACCGCTTTGGAAAGCACCGCTTTTTTCTGGAAAACCAGACGCCATCATCGCCTTTCAGGCCCATCACCCTTAATAATGATAGCGGCATTGCGCGATAAGAAGTGCGGCCTCGGCCGGGCGGTAAATAAGCCGGTGCTCGATCGTGATGCGCCGCGACCACCAGCCGGACAGGGCGCCGCGCAACGGTTCGGGTTTACCCGTTCCGGCGAACGGGGTCCGGCGACATTCCTTGATCAGACCGTTCAGACGTTCCAGCACCTTCCGGTCCGTGGATTGCCAGTGCAGGTAGTCCTCCCACGCGCGTTCGTGAAAAACGAGTTTCACTCGGATAAGTCGCGCGGGCTTCCTTCCCCGGATTCCAATCCGGCCACCGCTTCCAAAAGGCGTGCCGCGTTGTTCGGAGAGCGCAGCAGGAAGCGGGTTTCCTCATAGGAAGCAAAATCCTCCAGCGACATCAGAACAGCCGCCGGTTTGCCTCGATCGCGCGTGATGATGACCGGGGCATGATCGTCAACGACACTGTCCAGCGTGGCGGCGAGGTTGCGGCGAAGGTCGGTATAGGATGTGGTGCGCATCGCATAATTGTACGCCATCACGTACGTCTCTGGCAAGCGTCAGAGTGTTTTGAACGCGGAGGGTGGCGAAAAGCCAGAAAGGGCGGGCCACCCGCGGACCCGCCCCTCCGCGCGTTGTTCAGTCCCGCCGCGCGCCCAGGGTGCGGGCGCGGATCACCTCATCATCCGGCGCCGCCGCGCCGAAATCGGTGAAGGCGCGTTTCACCGCGTCGAACGTATTGCCAAAAACCTGCTGGCGGTTGTCGCGCGCCCAGGCATTGGAGGCGGCGATTTGGTCGAGCGAGCCCTGGAAGGCGGGCATCACGTAGCGGGCGAACAGCTCGAAGCTTTTCATCGTTTGCTCGCGGTTGGCCCATTCGTGCGCGCGGAACAGGATGCCGCCGAAGCCGCCCTGGCTGTAGCCTTGCAGGCGCTGGATGCCCTTGATGACCGTCTCGGGCGAGCCGACCAGGGTGGTGCCCATCTTCACGCCGTCGCGCAGCGGGTCGTCGGCGCGGCCGGGGGGGCGGCCCAACGTGTCCTCGAAATAGGTCTGGGTCTCGTGACGCTCGCCGCGGGTGACGTGGCGGAGGGCTTCCTCATCGTCTTCCGCGAGATGGGCGTTGACGACGACGCGCCAGTTCTTGCGGTCCATGGTCTTGCCGTTTTTGGCGGCGGCGTCCTCGGCGATTTTCCATTGGGTGGCCAGGGCTTCCGGGCCGCCGGGCAGGCCGGCGCCGATGGACAGCACGCCGACGCCGTGCGTTCCGGCGGCGATCATGCCGAAGGGGGTGATGGTGGAGGCTACCGCGATCTCGAAATGCGGGTCGCTGTAGGGGGCCATGTGCAGGCGGGCGTCGCGCATCTCGAACCAGTCGGTCTTGCGCGTGACGGGTTCTTCCATCCGCAGCAGGGCCATGATCGCTTCCAGCGATTCCAGCATGCGCGGGCGCTGCGTGGCGGGCTCGATCCCCAGCATGTAGGCGTCCGAGGTCAGCGCGCCGGGACCGCAGCCCAGCATGGCGCGGCCGCGGGTCATGTGGTCGAGCTGGACCCAGCGTTGCGCCACCATCATCGGGTGGTGGTACGGCAGCGAGGTGACGCCGGAGCCGAGTTTGATGTGCTTCGTTTTCTCGGCCGCGGCGGCGATGATGAGTTCGGGGGCGGCGATCAGTTCCCAGCCGGCGGAATGATGTTCGCCGATCCAGGCTTCATCGTAGCCGAGATGGTCGAGCCATTGCAGCAACTCGACATCGCGGTCGATGGCCAGCGTGGGGTTCTCGCCCAGTCGATGGAAGGGGGCGAGGAAGATTCCGAATTTGAGGCCGCGATGGGCCATGGGCGTTGCTCCTGCGAAGAAGCCGCATTCTGCCGTCTTACCGGTCAGTGGCCAAGTCCTGGGCGGCGTGGCACGGTGGGTTGAAATCAACCATCGGGAGGAATGAGCCATGCGTTTGGCCGATAAAGTGGCGATCGTGACAGGTGCCGCGTCCGGCATGGGCGCGGCGACGGCGCGGCGGTTCGCGAAAGAAGGCGCCAAAGTCGTGATCGCCGATCAGTTGGAGGAAGACGGTCAGGCCGTCGCCGCCGCGATCACCAAAGCGGGCGGTGCCGCCGTGTTCATGAAGCTGAACGTCACCGATGAGGCAAACTGGCACCAGGTCGTGGCCGATACGGTGGCGAAGTTCGGAAAGCTGGACATATTGGTTAACAACGCGGGCATCAGCGGAAGTGCGGTGAACGATCTGCTGGAAACCGGCATCTGGGAGCGCGTCATGGCCGTCAACGCCACGGGCGTGTTTTTGGGCATTGCCGCCGCGGTGCCGTGGATGCGGAAGAATGGCGGGGGGTCGATCGTGAATTTGTCCTCGATCTCGGGCGTCGTGGGGCAGACGATGGTGCATATGTCGTACAATGCGTCGAAGGGCGCGGTGCGGACGATGACC
>JAYVCG010000536.1:0-7200 GCA_043750075.1 Acetobacteraceae bacterium
TAATACACGCAGCCCAGGAAGCAGTTGCGCCAAGAGATCGAAATGGGCGTCTTCCGTCACGATTGTGAAACCCGCCGCGCGCGCCAGCACCGCCGTCAGCGCGTCGCTGATGAGTTCCACCCTGTCGAAGGCCGTCGCGATCCTGCCGCCATCGCCCGCCACCGATCGGGCGACCTGTCGCGGCCATGCCCTGCCCCCCTGTTTCCGAACCGATGGACGCATCGATTCGGAAAACCAGGGGATTCGCAATTCATTCCGCGGATGTACGACCACCGTAGGGCCTGTCCGGGGGATCTCTCGCGGCACGGTGCTGGAACAGATCCCCCGGACAGGCCGGGGGATGACGGGGCTGAGGCAGCGGTACGTCACTCTCTCCGCCGGTTGATATAAGATGACAGGCACGTCGACCCGGACAGGAAGCCGCCATGATTCGCATCCAGTTGCCATCCGCCGAAGCCGGACAACTGGAAAGCCTGTTCCGCTCCACCCAGGACCGCAAGTTGCGCGACCGCCTCCAGATCATCCTGATGGCGCACTGTGGCCGTCCCCGCCAGGAGATCGCCACCGATCCTGGCATCAACCGTGTCAGCGTCACCCGTTGGCTCAACGCCTGGTGCGAACGCGGCCTCGATGGTTTGCGGCCCAGGAAGGCCAAGGGGCCCACACCCGGCATTCCCGCCGCGATGGGCGGGGAGATCCGCTGCTGGGTCATCGAGGGACCCGCCAAACAGGGGCTCGACCAGGCCAACTGGACCCATGGGGAGTTGGCCGCCCACCTGGGGAAGACCCACGGCATCCAGACTTCACGTTCGGCGATGCACCGCTTCTGCGGCAAGGTGGGCATCCGGCCCTGCCGGCCGACCTGCCGCTATCTCCGGGGCGACGAGGAAAAGCAGGCCCAGGCACGGGAAGACCTCGCCGGGCTAAAAAAGGGTCTCTCGCGGGCGAACTCGTCCTGTTGAGCCAGGACGAGGCCCGTTTCCAGATGGTACCGACCCTGACGGCGGCGCTCGGGGTCAAGGGGCACCGGCCCGTGGCGGGCACCCGCGATCGCAAGGACGTGCTGTATGTGTTCGGGGTGCTGAACCTGTCCTCGGAGGCGGTTCACACCAACACCCTGGAGAGCCTCCAGGGTGTTGGTGTGAACCGCCGGGCCGGCGACAGCAAGACGCGCCGGATGCAAAAGGCGTTCGCGAGGCATTTGCACCACATCGGCCAAGTCTACTCCGGGGAGAAAAACCCCCGCGTGGTGCTGACGATCGACAACGCCCCCTGGCATCGCGGACCCTTGATCGACGCGGCGATGCGGGAGAACCCGCACCTGGAATTCTACCGCATGCCCAGTTACAGCCCGCAACTGAACGTGATCGAGCGGTTCTGGAAGACGCTGAGGCGGCGGGCGACGCACAACCGGGCTGTTTGACGCCATCGCGGACATGAAGGCGTCGGTGAGGAGCAGTCTGCGTTACTTCCAGACCGTTCGGAGCAGGATGCTCTCGCTCATCGGTGGGCGCCCAAGGAAAATCCCGAAATGATACAGCATCACCGGGAACATGTATGAGACCGTCCTTACCGTGCGCTTTTACGCGGATGGGCATTCCGCCCCATGGTGGCAGCATGGACCATGTTCGGAGCGATTCAGTGCTCGAGCAGCGCGCGAGACAGTAAGACATGCTGGCCGATAACCGTGCGGACAGGATAGCGTGCCTCGATCCAGTCAGCTAGCATCGGCGTTCGGTCGCGAAAGCTGCGGCCGTCGATGCGGGACCACCAAGATGCGCTGTCCCACAAGATTATCTCAGGCTGTGCTGCCTCCAGATCCGCGATCACTTCCGTCTGTCGGTCCGTGGCGATGTAGGTCCCAAACACGAAGCGCGAGCATGGCGGCATACGAGACAGCAGATGGACTATCCCCGCATTGTTTGCGGCGAAAGTACAGTGCCCGCTTGCCGTAACCAGTTCGGCAACCCGCGCCAGATCGCGCCCCACCAGCTCACGGTCGCCAGGGAGCGCCCGCGTCATGGTGCGCGCATTCTCCACAAGGCGGGGCAATATAACACGCACGATACTGTTTTCAGAATAGAATTCGATGCACAAGACAGACAGCAGCGGGAATAAGGCCAGCAGCGTTGCACCTGGCCAGGCTGGTCCGTCCCTCATGCATCCGGCCTGATCCCGGATGATGATTGCCAACATCAGCGTGGCTGGCCAGATTATCCATCGGAGGTGCTGGAGGTCCGGACGGTTCAACGATTGCACCGCATAAAGCCCAAAGGTCAGGCCAAGGACCGTCAACATCAACGCGCGCCCAGGTCGTCCCGACCGCAGCGAAGCCCAAATAATTGGCAGAGTACCAGCCAGCACCAGAAACATGAGTGCAACAACTGGCACCGCCATTCCCTCTTCAAAGTAAGTGCGCCAGATCGCCTCGTTCCGGCTCCAATAGCTGATGTTAAACAGCGTGTCCGTGATGATACGACCACCACCGACGGCCAGCATCGCCGCAAGCCCCACCACGATGCCAGCCAGGGTCGGCAGCGCAGGCCGCAGCGATTGGCGCAACAGACAAAGCCCGGCCACGAACGCGCCCAGCACCAGTATCAGCACCAGCCCGCGGTTATAAGCCCAGAACACGCCGATCCCGGCAAGGACGCCCAACGCCAACAAGGAGTAAGGTCTATCCCGTGCGTCGCCAGCGTCTATCTGGCGGCACAGTCGGGCCATTGGCAGCAGCGCGGCCATGACGAACAGATCCCGTACGCTCGGCGTGCCTTGGTGGGCATCAACCACCCGAGTCGTCGAACCATTATAGAACCATAACATCGCTGCGGCTGGCAGGCTGGCCACCAGCGCCGCGAAACTACCCAGGCCGCCTAGCACCGCCAGCACGGCCACGAACAGGCATGACGCGCCAAATTGTATAAGCGCGTTGATCGTTCGCACGCAGACAATCTGCGCGTCTGCCGCACAGGTTAGTGCGGCCACCCTGGATGGCACGGTGTCCAGCCCACCATGTATCAGCACCGGCATGCGCAAATCCGCCTGAATTTGCGCCAGGAAACCAAACATCGCGTATTCCGCCTCTTGAAACGGGTCCGTTAGCGGCTGCGCGAGCGGCACATGGAATGTGACAACCGTTACCAACAGCAGCAGTGCCATGAGATGCAAGCTAGTGCCGGACCTGATTTTGGAGTTCGAGGGCATCAATGTATCCACTGTTCCAGGCATGCAGCCCTCATGCACGTTCCCGTGGCGGGTGTGACCTTCCAGAACAAAACCATGCCTTCCCACTCACCACATTCTGTTTTGGACAAGAAACTTTCGTATCGACGGGTACTCCCAAGAAACCCCAAATGACACACCATCACCGGGAACGTGTACAAAGGTCGATCTGATCCAGCACTTCCGGGGGCGTGTCCGCCAGGATGCCTCACTGGCGCGCGAGCCATGGACCCAGTTCGTTCTCCGTCGCGAGCGAGGCCAGCGCCGCGTTGATCACCGCCGCCGGTGACGTGGTGCCGATCCGTCTCGCGGCGGCCTCGAACAGGGCTGGTGAGACCTTGGGCGACGCCCAAGATTAACTGCACCAGAAAGCGTCCCAAAAACCCCGTATGGACAGCCAGTTTAATGGTATGGGAATGGAGCGGTAATTTCTGGGCGTCGCCTAAGGCATCAGGGCGCAGCGGGCGAGACTTGAGCGGCAGGAATGAGTTAGGATTTTATTCAAACTGAGACACTACCGAAAAAAGACGAGAGAAACCGTCACACCCGCGCGGGATCGAAAAACGGGCGCTCGCCGCTACCATAGCGTTTCAACGAACCTTTGTCGCCCACGGCATTGGGCCGCTGAAAAATCCAGTTCTGCCAAGCGGTCAGCCGCCCGAAGATGCGCGTTTCCATGGTCTCCGGCCCAGAGAAGCGGAGATTGGCTTCCAGTCCGGTCAGCGCGTCGGGGGAGAAGGAGGCGCGTTCCTCCAACAGCAGCCGTACCTCGTCGTCCCAGTCGATTTCATCGTAGGCAATGGTGATCAGGCCCAGGGTATCGGCGGTGTCGGCGTCGAGTGGCTCGCCGATGCGTGCATGGGCGGCGGTCAGACTGTCCGGTTCGCCGAGGAAGCGGGTGCGCAGGCGGGTCAGATCATTGCCCATCGGCAGCGGGCCAAAATTCAGCGCCGAGAGACTGAGGACCGCCGTGCCGCTTCGCATTACCGCGCGATCGGCGGCGAAGACCAGTTCCGCCAGGCTGCCCGCGAAGCAGGAACCGTCCTCGATCAGCGTCACGAGGCTGCGCGCGGTCATGTCCACCCGCTTGAACACGCGTTTCAGCAACAGCGTGATCTCACGCGCCAGCCAGTCATCCGCGTGCGCGATCAGCAGCGCGTCGGTGGCCAGCACGCGCGCCGGATCGCCCTCCGACCGGAACACCAGCAGACCGAGATCGGGCTCGTTCAGCCGTAGATGCAGCAATGCGTCATCCAGTTCCCGCGCCATCGCCAGCGGCCAGAACGTATCGCCCGCGGCATGGAAATCGGCGGGCACGCTGTCCGGCCCCAAAATAGTGATGGCCGCGCACCGGCCCATGCGGTCGAGGGCCACGCGCACATGCGGATAGGTGATCGCCTCCTCCGTGATCGTGCGCTGTAACGGCGTCAAAACAACTCCCTTCCCCCCACGCGGCCGGTCCGATCCCGCCGCCATCTCCTGGGCGCGTTCCTTCACCGTGGCTTCCCAGGCCGAGGGGGGCACCACTTCATCCACCAGCCGCCACGCGACGGCGCGCGGGCCGCGAATGCCTTCCTCGGCGGTGCAGAACACATCGGCCCTGTCGCGGCGCATCTTCCGCTTGTCCGTCAGCCGCGTCAGCCCGCCGGTGCCCGGCAGCACCGCGAGCAACGGCAGTTCCGGGAAAGAAACGGCCGAGCGCCGGTCGTCGATCAACATGATATGATCCGCCGTCAGCGCCAGTTCATAACCGCCACCCGCCGCGCCACCACTGATCGCCGCGAGATACCGCTGGCCGGAATGCGCGCAGGCATCCTCGATCGCCAGCCTTGTCTCATTGGTGAACTTGCAGAAATTCACCTTATGGCCATGGCTCGCCTTCGCCAGCATCCGGATGTTGGCGCCCGCGCAGAACACGTTGTCCTTGCCCGAGCGCAGCACCACCGCGCCCACCTCCGGGTGCTCGAACCGCAGCCGCGTCACCGCGTCGGCGAGTTCGATATCGACGCCCAGATCGTAGGAATTGAGTTTCAGTTCATACCCGCCAAGCAACGGCGCATCAGCGTCCACGTCCATGGTCAGCATCGCGACGGCGCCGTCGAACGCCAGTTTCCAGTGACGGTAGCGCGAGGGTTCGGTCTGAAAGTCGATCATACGGCGGATTCCATGAGATGGGCACGGGCGAAGGCGGCTATCTGGGCCAGCACCGGCTCCTTCGCCTCCAGATGCGGCGCGTGCCGTGCGTTGGGGATGAGTTTCGTTTCCAGCGGCGCCGTGACATGGCGTGTCAGCGCGTCGAGTTGCGCCCTGGTCCCGTACGGGTCGTCCGCGCCCTGCAATGCCAGCACCGGCACGGCGATGGTGGACAGGCAGGCGGTGATGTCGAAGCCGCGAAACCGCGGATCGAGCCAGGCGCCGTTCCAGCCACGGAACGCATTGTCCACATGATCGTGATACCGCGCCAGTTTCTCACGCAATCCGGTGGTCGCGTATTCGGCGCCGATGCGCGCGATGCTTTGGAGGTTGCTGTCCTCGACGAAGAAGTGCGCGGCGATCAGCACGATCGCGGCGATGCGGGGATCGCGGACCATGCCCGCGTGGATCGCCGCGATCGAGCCGCCATCGGAATGGCCTACCAGCACCGCGCGCCCGATCCCCGCCGCGTCGAGCACGCGCGGCAGCACCGTCAGTGCCTCGTCGTGCATGTAGCGCATGGGTCGCGGCAACGGTGCCGGATCGGAATGACCGTAACCGGAACGGGAATACGCGAGAACGCCGCATCCGGTTGCCTCCGCCAAACGCTCCGGCACGTCGCGCCACAGGGCGGCGCAGCCCAGTCCTTCGTGGAGCAAAACGAGGGTGGGGGCGGTGGCGGGGTCTGGTCCCCACCAGAGGGTTTCCAAACGGCGCCCGTCCAGGACGATGTCGCGCCGGTTCATGGGCGTGTCCCAGGCCGTGCCGCGCGCGGAAGTGAAGATTTCACCACGGAGGACGCGGAGAACCACGGAGATGCACGGAGGGGTGCCTCCACGTGAAACAGCACTGTCTTGTCAGAGATAGAGCGGTTCCCGATCAGGTTGGCGTCATCCCCATTCCCCGTCATCCCCCGGCTCGACCGGGGGATCTCTCGCGGCACCGTGCTGGTACGGATCCCCCGGTCGAGCCGGGGGATGACGGGGGAAAGGTCAACCTGTCCGGGAAATGCTCTAAGCATGGCTTCGCCGCGTTCGCTCTCCGTGCGTCTCCGTGGTCCTCCGCGTCCTCCGTGGTGAAAGACTTCGCGAAACCGCGTGCCCCTCTGTCCCCGGCCAGCGGAAATGCCCGCCATCACACATCCCGCAACCGGAACCGTTGAATTTTGCCGGTCGCCGTCTTGGGCAGCCCATCGACGAAATCGATCCAGCGCGGATATTTCCACACGCCGATCCGCTGCTTCACATGCTCCTTCAGTTCCTCCGCCAGCGCCGCCGGGTCCGCCGCCAGCGCGTTCAGCACGACGAAGGCGCGCGGCTTGGTCAGGCCGTCGCGGTCTTCCTTGCCGATGACCGCGGCTTCCAGCACGGCGGGGTGGGCGATCAGGGCTTCCTCCACTTCGAACGGCGAGACCCAGACGCCGCTCACCTTCAGCATCTCGTCGCGGCGGCCCTGAAAGCGAAAATACCCTTCCGCGTCGCGCGTGTAGGAATCCCCGGTATAGGTCCACTCGCCCCGGAACGTGTGCCGCGACTTCTCCCGCTGGTTCCAGTACCCATCAGCGGCGCTTGGTCCCTTGACCACGAGTTCCCCTTGCGTCCCGTGCGGCACCGGGCGGTCATGCTCATCGACCACCATCGCGGTGTAGCCGGGCACGGGTTTGCCGCTGGTGCCGTAACGGACATCATGGGTCTGGTTGCTGATGAAAATATGCAGCATCTCGGTCGAGCCGATCCCGTCCAGGATGTCCACGCCCACCATGCGCCGCCAGCGGACACCGACATC
>JAYVCG010000537.1:0-7687 GCA_043750075.1 Acetobacteraceae bacterium
CGCGTGATCCACCCGATCCATCTGTTCGAGGCGAAGACGCCCGCCGAATCGAAGGAACCCTGGGATTTGTTCAAGCTGAAGGCGACGATCCCGGCGGAGCAGGCGTTCCGGCCGATGAAGGATGGCTTGTGTCCGATGGTGGCGGGGTAGGGGACTGTGAAATATCGTTTTCAGGACATCTACAATTCCTGAGTGTCCGTCCGGAAAATCCGGACGGGCTGACAGAAGCAAGAGGTTCACCACGGAGTTCGCGGAGAACCACGGAGACGCCCGGAGGGCCATCCCCATTCAGGACACGATGTTTTCCTTCTCCGTGCGTCTCCGTGATCCTCCGCGAACTCCGTGGTGAATCCTTCCAGCGGCGTGGACACACGCGGGCTTCAGTTTTGTGGCCCGATTCATTCATGGCGTATATCATCTGAAAAACATTGGAAGGCGTGAATTATAGTTGCTTTGATAAAAAATCGCGTATTTGTGAGATCATGTCAGCGACATCGGTATCCGTGAAATTCTCAGAGTGACTATGGGCGGCACTGTTCCTGATGTCGGCCAGGGCGGTGATTTTTTTCTGAATGAGTAAGTTATACGCTCCAACTTTAGTAAGGTCTGCGTTCATTTTATCCATTTTTCCAATGACCATCTTTCTGTCATCGCACATCTGGCGCAAGGTGGTTTCCAGAACAATCCCAGCAATGACAGCGGCTGGAATTTTATAACCCGTGGTCAGCAACTCACTTGCTTGTTCAAGTTCACTATCAAAAACCTCTGCATGAATTAAACTTCGGACGGAATTTAAATAGCCCCCTTCATAATCCTCTTTTGCCGCCAGGAATACCGCCTTCAGGTTTTGCATCATTCCGTGGCTTTTTGTCATTCCACGGGGGTTTTCATACTTTTCAAAAGTGATATAGTGTTCAGAATCCTTTCCACAAGCTTTAACGATAAGGTTGCGTGCCTTCACCCTCCAATTTAGAAGCAGGGTATCATCAACTGTGTGTAAATTCGGATACATACCCGTTCCTGGTTTTTTAGTGCCCTCTATAGTAATAACTTGCGCCATGAGATCGGCGAATCCCTTGGCCAAAAGCGATGTATCGCTCATGTTATTTTCCTTCTTAAAAACAGCCCCTCACATCCGTCCCCCGTCCACCACCCACAACTGACTCGTACACATCCGGCTGTCATCCGCCGCCAGCCACAGCACCATCCGCGCCAGATCCTCCGGATACACCTTCTCCTTCAAACATTGCGCCTTCAACAAATCCGCTTCCGCCGCCGGTGTCAGCCACAGATCGATCTGCCGTTGCGTCATCACCCAGCCTGGAATGACCGTGTTGACGCGGATGCGGTCGGGGCCGAGGTCGCGGGCCATGCCCTTGGTCAGTCCCTCGACGGCGGCCTTGGCGGTGGTGTAGGCGGGCATCCCGCCCGCGCTGTTGTGCCACGAGATTGAGCCGAAATTGATGATCGACCCACCGCCCGCCGCGCGCATCATCGGCACCACGGCCTGCAACGCGAAGAACTGGTGCCGCAGATTGACCGCGAGGCGCTCGTCCCAGTACTCGACCGTCACATCTTCCCATTTGTGCCGCTGATCGTTGGCGGCGTTGTTCACCAGCACGGTGATGGGACCAAGCGTTTCCCCCACATGCCGGATCGCGCCGCGCAACGCCGGAATGTCATGCAAATCGCAATGCTGGTACAGCGGCGCGGGATGCCCGGCCTCCCGCGCGTGCGCCACCAGCGCCGCCGCCGCGTCATCGTTGATATCGACGAAGGCGGCCTTCGCGCCCTGTGCCGCGAAATGCATGACCTCTGAGGCGCCGATGCCGCTGGCGCCGCCGGTGACGAACACCACCCGGCCGCGCAGGCTGGGGTAAAGGGCGAAGGAACCGCTCATGACAAAGCCTTTCTGATGACAGCGACAATCTCGTCCGGCGCGCTGCCCACATCGGCAACCACCGGGGTTTCTTCAAAACCGGGTTCCTCCAGCGTGGCGAACTGGCTGTCCAGCAGCGCCACCGGCATGAAATGCCCGGCGCGGGCGGCGAGACGCGCGCCGATCACCTTCCGTGTTCCCCGCAAATACACCAGCCGCGCATCGGAACGATCGCCGATCAGAACGTCCCGGTAGACGCGCCGCAGCGCCGAGCACGCCACCACCGCCGAGCCGCCCTCCGCCCGGATCGCGTCGATCGCCGCGGCGATGGCGCGCAGCCAGGGCCAGCGGTCGGCATCGGTCAACGGCGTGCCCGCCGCCATTTTGGCGACGTTGGCGGCGGGGTGAAATCCGTCGCCTTCCAGCAGCGTCCACCCCTCGGCCGCCGCCAGAAGCCCGGCGATCATGGACTTGCCGCTCCCCGCGACGCCCATCACGACAACGATGGTCACGCGCGCGGCCCCCAGGGACACGGTCCTGAAAACAGCGGCGCTCGCCTCGTGAAACGCCGTGCCATCAGGTCTTCGGCGCCTCCACATGACCGCCAAAGCCAAACCGCATCGCCGACAGCACCTTCTCGGCGAAGGTGTGCTCCTGACGCGAGCGGAACCGGGTGAACAACGACGCCGCGAGCACATCGGCGGGCACGGCTTCCTCGATCGCCGCCTCGATGGTCCAGCGGCCCTCGCCGGAATCTTCCACCACGCCGGAGAAGGACGACAACGCCGTGTCCCGCGCCAGCGCCGCCGAGGTCAGGTCGAGCAGCCACGAGGTCACGACACTGCCGCGCCGCCACACCTCGGCGATGTCGGCGGTGTTGAGGTCGAATCGTTCATCAGCCGGGAGTTTCGACGATCCACGGCCCTTCAGGATGTCGAATCCTTCCGCCATCGCCTGCATCATGCCGTATTCGATGCCATTATGGATCATCTTCACGAAATGCCCGGCGCCCACGGGACCGGCATGGATGTAACCGTGCTCGGCGCGCGGATCGTGGCTCTCCCGCCCGCCGGTGCGCTCGATCGTGCCGATGCCGGGGGCGAGCGCCTTGAAGATCGGATCGAGATGCTTCACCGCGTCCGTGTCGCCGCCGATCATCAGGCAATAGCCGCGCTCCAGCCCCCACACGCCGCCCGAGGTGCCGACATCCAGATAGCGCAGCCCCTTCGCCGCCAGCTCCCGGCCGCGGCGCACGTCGTCTTTGTAATACGTGTTGCCGCCGTCGATGATGATGTCGCCCTGGCTCAACATGCCCGCCAGCGCGGTGATCGTGTCCTCGGTGATCTTGCCGTGCGGCAGCATGATCCAGACCGCGCGGGGGCTGTCCGTCATCTTGCTCACCAAATCCGCCAGTCCCGTGGCGCTCACCGCGCCGTCGGAGCCCAGGCTTTGGACGGAGGCGGGGTTGGCGTCCCAGACCACGGTGGAATGACCGGCGCGCATCAACCGCCGGGAAATGTTGGCGCCCATCCGGCCAAGGCCGATCACACCGAGTTGCATGTTGGTTTCTCCGTTCCTGCCGGAGATCATGGTGCCACGGCGGGCGGCCGGGGCCAACGGTGCTGGTCTGGCCAATTGTCGCGCGGCGGGTTACAAACAAGAGAATGATCGAGCAGTTCCGGCACAAGGGCTCGCGGCGGTTTTATGAGGGCGATGACGCACGCGGGCCGCCGGGCGGCATGATCGGGCCTATCCGCGCGATCCTGACCGCGCCTGGCGGCTCCGGCCCGCGCAACATGCACGGCATCGCCAGGCCTTCCCATCGCCGTCGCGGACGGGGTTCTCAGCCTGGAGGTAACAATGCCGCCTCAATCGGTGGCGGCCATACGGTTCGTGTATCAGAATGACCTCACATGATCTGAGCGCCCTGCCGGATGACGCGCTGCTCGACCGGCTTCAGTACGGCGCGTTTTCCTATTTCAACGATTATGTGAACGTGGAAAACGGCCTCGTCGCGGATACATCCCGCGCGGGATCGCCTTGCAGCATAGCGGTCGTGGGATTCGCGCTCTCCTGCTATCCGGTGGCGGTGAAAAATGGATGGATGCCGCGCGCGCGCGCGGTGGCGCGAACACTGACGGCCTTGCGGTTCTTCTGGAACAGCCCGCAGAATGAACAACCCGGCGCCACGGGGTACAAGGGCTTTTATTATCATTTCCTGGACATGACGGCAGGCCAACGGGTGTGGCGATGCGAGTTGTCATTCGTCGACACGGCGCTCCTGCTGGCCGGCATTCTCACCGCCGGCTGTTATTTCGACGGTGATGGGGATGAAACGGAAATTCGCGCGCTGGCCGATGCGCTGTACCGCCGGGTGGACTGGCAATGGGCGCGGAATGACGGGGCGACCCTCGCGCAGGGCTGGAAACCGGAATGCGGCTTTCTGCATTATGGCTGGGAGGGTTATAACGAGGCCACGATCCTTTACATCCTGGCACTTGGATCGCCGGACCGTCCTCTCGCCCCGGCCAGTTTCGCGAACTGGAGTTGCACCTATCAATGGGAAAACCTGCTTGGCCAGGACGTCTTGTATTCAGGGCCGCTGTTCACCCATTTGTTTTCCCATGCCTGGGTGGATTTCCGGGGCATTCAGGATGAATTCATGCGTGAAAAGCGCTGGGATTATTTCAAAAACAGTCAGAACACGATCGCCATGCACCGGGAATACGGTGCCCGGAATCCTCGTGGATTCGCAGGATATGGCCGGAATTTCTGGGGGATCACGGCGGGCGATGGCCCGGCCAATCAGGACATCCGGCGAAACCACAAGGATCGCCGTTTCTTCGGCTACATGTCGCGCGGTGTGCCATATGGTCCCGATGACGGAACAATATCTCCCTGGGCCATGCTCGCCACCTTGCCATTTTGTGCTGAACAGGCACTTGAGGGAACACGCCATCTTTTGCGCACTTATCCTCAGATTTGCACCAGTGACCGGTTTTCGAGCGGCTTCAATCCGACATTGAGGGAAAATGGCGAAGGCTGGCTTTCCAAAGGATGGTATGGCCTGGACCAGGGATTGCTGGTGATGATGATTGAAAATCATCGGACCGGCCTGATCTGGAATATCCTGCGCGCATGTCCTTATGTGCGGGCAGGCCTCAACCGCGCCGGTTTCACGGGCGGCTGGCTATAGCATGGCGATCACCCCTCCTCCCGCCAGACCGAACAGCGTCGAACAGAAGGAACTTCTCGATAAGGTCCGGCCGCCGGATGAGAAGAATCCGGAACCAAAACCCGTCTACGATCTGGCTGTCGTGGGTGCCGGACCGGCGGGTCTGGCGGCGGTGGACTCGGCGACCGCCCTTGGCCTCAGCGTCGCTCTCATCGAACGAAACCGCCTGGGCGGTAATTCGCTCAATGCCGGCTCCATCCCGTCCAAGGCGATCATCGGCACGGCGCGGGTTTTCGCCGCCATGTGTGGCGCGGAGGAATTCGGCGCCCTTTCCCCCGCGGAGCCGCGAGCGGATTTCGGCGCCGTGATGAACCGGATGAGACGGATCCGCGCGCGGATCGCTGAATATCATTCCGCCCATCGGCTGCGCGCGGCGGGCGTCGATATTTTTTTCGGTGATGCCCGCTTCATGCGATCGAACGTTCTTGCGGTCGATAAGACACGATTGACCTTCAAAAAGGCGCTTATCGCCACCGGCGCACGGTCATACCCATGCGATATTCCCGGTCTTGAGGCAATCGGTTATCAGACGAGCGAAACGATTTTCGACCTCACCGCTTTGCCCAGGCGTCTGGCCGTCATCGGTGGCGGGCCTCTGGGCTGCGAACTGGCGCAGGCCTTCTGCCGGCTTGGCTCCCATGTGAACCTCATACAAAACAATCCAAAATTCCTTCCTGACGAGGAAAGAGACGCCGCCGAGCTTTTGTCCTGGGCTTTGTCGCGAGACGGCGTGGAGACGCGTCTTAATACGACGGTGACAGGCGCGCGCATGGAAAACGGCGTCAAATGGCTCGATACCGTGAACAACGAAATCAAATGTTACCTGGAGGCCGATGAGATTCTGCTCAGCATTGGCCGCATCCCGAATGTGGAATCATTGTGTCTTGAGAAGGCTTCCATCGCCTTCGCTCCCGGACGGGGAATCACGGTCGATGATTTCCTGTGCACGACAAATCCCCTTGTATACGCGGCCGGCGACGTTTGCATGGACCGCAAATTCACCAACGCCGCGGAAGCCTCGGCACGCATGGCGGTGCGAAACGCGTTCACCGGGCGGAGAAAGCGGCGAAGTCATCTGATGATTCCATGGTGTACTTTTTGCGACCCCGAAATCGCGCATATCGGCATGCATGTCCGGGAGGCGAGAGAGAAAGGAATTCCGGTCAAAACCTTCACGGTCATGATGGGGGATGTCGATCGCGCCATCGTGGACGGACAGGACGACGGTTTCGTGAAAATTCATGTGAAAGAAGGAACCGATACAATTCTCGGCGCCACGATCGTGGCGTCGAGGGCAAGCGAAATGATCAATGAAATGTCCGTTGTCATGAGCGCGGGCATGGGAATGCGCGCGCTGGCCAACGTCTTGCACACCTATCCGGCGCAATCCGAAGCGATCAGGCTGGCCGCTTTGGCTTGTGCCCGTGACCAGGCGGGGAGGGATGTCATCTTTCCACCAATCAACGGCGGTCAGGAACAATGAAGGTGGTCTCCCCCGGCCATCGCGCCCGCCCTACTTCCCCGCCAGCCGCGCCCAACTGAGCACGGCGCCCAGGGCGGCGAGACCGGCGGCCATGGCGAGGGCGATGTGGGTGCCCAGTACCACCGGATCGGGCTGATCGTGCGTCAGGCCAAGCACCACCGCGACCAGCGCGCCGCCCACGGTCTGGCCGATCAGACGGGCGGTGGCGACCATGCCGCTGCCCGCGCCGACCCGATCGGGTGGGGCGCTACCGATGATCAGGCGGTTGTTGGGGGACTGGAAGAACCCGAACCCGGTGCCGCAGACCGCCAGCCGCCAGGCGATGTTCCCCCAACTGGCGTCCGCGGGCAGGAACAGCAGCAGCAGCAGCCCGATGGTCATCACCGTCAGGCCCAGTCCGCCCAACAGACCGGCGGGGTAACGGTCGGCGAGGCGTCCGGCGATTGGGGCCACGATCACCAGCACGGCGGGCCAGGGGGTGATCAGCATCCCGATCTCGATCGGGGTCATGCCGCCGACATACTGGAAATAAAACGGCAGGATGATCAGCGTGATCATCTGCGCGCCGTGCACGCAGGCCGCCGTGGCGACGGACAGCGCGAACACCGGGCGGGCGAACAGATCCACCGGCAGCATCGGCGCCCGCAGCGTCAACTGGCGGCGGACAAAGATCGTGCCGACAACCACGCCGATGCCCATCTGCGCGGCGGCGAACAATTTGGACGAACCGCGGCCAAGCGCGTCCAGCCCCGGAATGAACGCGCCCAGGGCGATGGCGTTGAGCAGGGCGCTTATCGGATCGAACTTATGACCCGACGCGGGGGCTCGGGGCAAATACCGCAGCGACAAATACCACGACAACACGCCGAACGGCACCTGCACCGCGAACAGCCACGGCCAGGACGACACATACATGATCGCCGCCGCCACTGACGGTCCCGCCGCCGAGGACGCCGCCACCACCAGCACGTTGTAGCCAATGCCCCGCCCGAGTTGCGCGCGGGGGAAGATGAAGCGGATCAGCGCGCCGTTGACGCTCATGATGCCCGCCCCGCCCAGACCTTGCAGGACGCGGGCGGCGATGAGGATG
>JAYVCG010000538.1:0-3482 GCA_043750075.1 Acetobacteraceae bacterium
TATCAATCGTGGCGGAAAAAATCCGTGATATTTCAATAATCACATCCTTTGTCATCACCTCACCCAGGCCACGCATGAAGGCATCATTCCTTCTCCGTGCGTCTCCGTGGTGAGAGCCTTTCGCGTCCCCTCTGTCCGGCACACCCGCGCCGCGTCAGACCCAGGCCTGAACCACACCGGCTGGTTGACCCATCCCCGGACCGGGCATAAGCGTGACGGCAATCAACGGGGGAAACGCGCATGCGGCGGATTTCGCATCTCATCCTGACTCTGATCGCCACCACCATTCTGACGCTCGGTTCGGCGGCGGCGGAAACCATCCGCTTCGGCGCCATCCTGCCGCTGACCGGTCCTGGCGGGCTGATCGGCACGCAGCAGCAGAAAGGCATCCAGTTCGCGCTCGATCAGATCAATGCCAAGGGCGGCGTGCGCGGCAACAAGATCGAGGTGGTGTTCGAGGACAATCAGGCCAAACCCGACCAGTCCGTGCTCAGCTTCAACAAGCTGGTGGATTTGCAGCATCTGCCGATGATCTTCACCGCTTATTCCGGCCCCTCGCTGGCCATGGCGCCGCTGGCGACGCGCAAGAAGGTGCTGCTGCTCAACGCGGGCGCGCAGGCGGACGCGCTGGCCAATGCCTCGCCGTTCCTGATCAACACCCTGCCCACGATCGGCGACGAGATCGCCGTGCTGTCGAAATGGCTGGTGAAAAGCGGCCAGACCCGCGCCGCGATCCTGTTCGAGAACAGTGCCGCCGGCATCTCCGGCCGCGACAATTACATCAAACACTTCACCGCCGCCGGCGGCACCATCGTGGCGCAGGAATCGACGCAGTTCGGCCAGACCGATTTCCGCCCGGCGCTGTTGAAGATCGCTGACTCGAAACCCGGCGTGATGCTGGTTTCCATCACCGCCGCGGCACAGCAAATGGCGCAACAATACAAGCAACTCGGCATGAGCTTCCAGGTCGCCGGCACCACCTTCCTGCAAGACCCGGCGCTGATCGCCGATCCCGCGGCGGAAGGATTTTTGCACACCCAGTTGCAAAGCCCCTCCCCCGCCGCGCTCGCCGCCGAGTTCAAACAGAAATACGGCGCCGACATGGAATTCTTCGTCCGCCAGTACTACAACGCCAGCAACATCCTGTTCACCGCTCTCGACAAGGTGCTGGAAGAAGGCAAACCCGTCACCGGCGAAAACCTCCGCGACGCCATTCTGAAAATCAAAAAATTCGGCGGTCTGGTGCCGGTGACGTTCAATTCCAACACCGCCTCCGTCCCCTTCGACCTTAACGCCATGCGCGCGGGACGCGACGTGCTGATCGAGGAACTGAAAGGCGAATAACCCACCCGGACCGCGTCCATGCTGGCGCTGCAATTGCTGGTGAACGGCCTCGTGACCGGCTCCGCTCTGGGGCTGGTCGCGATCAGCTTCTCGCTGATCTATTCCACCACCAAAATCTTCCACGTCGCCCATGCCGGCATCTACACCACCGCCGGCTACATCTCCTGGGCTTTGGCCCAGAGCGGCATGCCAGATATCATCAGTTTGGCGGGCGCCATTCTCGTCTGCGTCTGCCTCGGCGCCGCGATTCAGCATTTTCTCTATGCGCGGCTGGAACGAAAACGCGCGACGCCGCTGGTCGTGCTGATCGCCTCCCTCGGCGCGCTGGCGGTGATCCAGAACATCATCTCCGCTGTCTGTTCACCGAATATCCTGCAATTCCCGGTGCCCTGGAGCAGCCGCATGCTGACCATGGGCGGGCTGCGCCTGACATACACGCAAATCCTGACGGTGATCGTCAGCATGACCGCCTGCGCCGGAACGATCTGGTTCTTTCATCGCACCATTCTGGGCAAACAAATCCGCGCCGTCGCCTCCAACCCGTTCCTGGCCGAGATCACCCGGCTGCGGCCCGGTTTGATCCATGTGATCGTCATGGCGATCGGCTCGGCGCTGGTGGCGCTGCCGGGCATCCTGGTGCCGCTCGATCTGGGCCTGCAACCCTATGGCGGGATCACGCCGCTGCTGACCGCGACCATCGCCATGATCGCGGGGGGGATCGGCAGCATCATCGGATCGTTCGTCATCGCCATCGGCATCGCGGTGCTGCAAAACCTGTCCCTGCTGTTCATCCCCGGCGAGTGGAGCATTGGCATCACCTTCTTCATCTTCGTGATCTTCATGCTGTTCCGGCCCACCGGCCTGTTCGCGGCGGCGCGCTGAGCCATGGATTTTCTCCTCAGCTACATCGCCCTCGCCGAGATTTATGTGCTGCTTGGCCTGTCCACCAACCTGCTGGTGGGGATCGCGGGGATTTTCTCCGTCTCCCAGGCGGCGGTGTTCGGTGTGGGCGCCTATGTCGTGGCGCAATCGCTGATAACCGGGACGATGGGGTTCGTGCCCGCGATGGCGGTGGCCTCACTGGTGTGCATCACGCTGAATGTGCTGGTGACGCTACCCTCGCTGCGGGTTTCCGGGGATTATTTCGTTGTCACATCGTTCGGTATTCAGTTGCTGGCGACGGCGGTGTTCGTCAACTGGACCGCGGGCACTGGCGGCGCCAACGGACTGCCCGGCATCCCGCCGCCCGATGTGTTTGGGTATAAGCTGGAAACCAACGCCCAGCTCGCGGCGCTGACCACGGTGGGGGCGGGGCTGGGGTGCCTGGCGTTCTGGCTGATCATGCGGGCGCCCTTCGGACGGCTGTTGCGCGCCATCCGCGAGGATGAACTGGCGGTCGCCGCCGCCGGCAAGGGCGTGCTGCGCGCCAAGGTTTCCGCCGCCGCGCTGGCGGGCGCCTTCGCGGGCAGCGCCGGGGGGCTGTACGCCACCTTCCTGAGCTTCATCGACCCGGTGTCGTTTGACCTCGATGCCTCGATCCTGCTGTTGACCATGGTGGTTGTCGGCGGGGCGCGCACACTGGCCGGGTCGATCGTCGGGCCGTTCCTGCTGCTGGCCCTGCCGCAGATGCTGACGTTCATCGACATCCCCACCACCATCGCCGCCGCCACGCGGCAACTGATGTACGGCGTGCTGCTGATCGCTTTCATGCTGTTCCGCCCCCAGGGCCTCGCGGGGGAGAAACTATGACCGCCTACCTGGAGGCCAAAAGCCTGGAGGTGCGTTTCGGCGGATTGCTGGCGTTGCGCGATTGCGGCTTCACCGTCGATCAGGGCCGCATCACCTGCCTCGTGGGGCCGAACGGCGCGGGCAAGACCACCATCTTCAACGTCATCACCGGCTTCCTGAAACCGGACACGGGCGAGGTGTTCTTTAAAGGCCACAGTCTCGCCGGCCTGACCCCACAGGCGGTCGTCGCCGCCGGAATCGCCCGCACCTTCCAGAATTTGCGCCTGTTCGTCGATCTCACCGCGCTCGACAACGTGCTGACCGCCCTGCCCTCCCAGTCCGGCGAGGAACCTCTGGCGGCCATTTTCCGTCCGCTGCATGTGGCGCGGGCGCAGCGGCGGCGGCGCGAC
>JAYVCG010000539.1:0-5902 GCA_043750075.1 Acetobacteraceae bacterium
CGATGATCTGATCGCCGAACTGGAAACCTACATGGTCCAGCCGGAGGGCCAGTACCGCCACAAATGGCGCGTGGGGGACATCGTGATCTGGGACAACCGTTGCTCCTACCACAAGGCCGCTGGCGATTATCCGCCCGATCAGGACCGTATTCACTGGCGCGTTTCGGTTCAGGAATTTTCTCAGGCGGACTGACCCCGCCCAGGGTGATCTCCTGAAGGAAAGCAGTCAGGGCTTTGCCCTGAAACCCTCCAGGAGACGCTGCCTCCTGGACCTCCGCCAAAGGCTCGCCTTTGGAAACCATCCATGGGAGTCTCCCTGGATGGGGTCCAGGGACCCGGTCCCTGGCGGGGCGCGGGGCAGCGCCCCGGCCTTAATCTTCCTTCAGGCGATTGCCCAGGATGGGAAACCATTGCCTTGAGACACCCGAACTCTTTGCTTTGACGGAACACCCCTTTCACGCCATGATCGCCTCCTCTCTGGAACCCCGCTCCGGTGGTGAGTGAGGAAGAAAGAATGCAGACCCTGCTTGACGGCATCCTGAAACGCTTCATCGTGAAGGGCCGTCTGACGGTACGCTGGCCCGATGGACGCCTCAGTATTCACGCGGGCGAGGACGGCCCCTCCGCCGGCGTCACCCTCCGCACCCGCGCCGCCCTCCGCCGCCTCCTGCTGAACCCCACCCTCGCTTTGGGCGAGGCCTACATGGACGGCACGCTGGTCCCGGATGGCTGCGGCATCTACGAGGTGCTCGAAGTCTGCTTCGCCAATCTTTCCCGCGACATCACACGTCAGCCGATCATCCGCTTTCGCGATTTCCTGCGCCGGTTGAAAAAACTCCTGGACCAATACAACCCAGCGGAGCGTTCCCAGCGCAATGCCGCGCATCATTACGATCTGAATGGCCGCCTCTACAGCCTGTTCCTCGACCGTGACCGGCAATACTCTTGCGGTTACTTCCGGCGTGGCGATGAAACGCTGGAAGAAGCCCAACTGGCGAAAAAACGCCACATCGCCGCCAAACTCTGCCTCGACCGTCCCGGTCTGCGTGTGCTCGACATCGGCTGCGGCTGGGGCGGGCTGGCGCTGACCCTGGCGCGCGAGCACGGCGCCCATGTCACCGGCATCACCCTGTCGCGCGAGCAACTGACCGAGGCCCGCGCGCGCGCCCATGCGGAAAACCTGCAAGACCGCGTCCGCTTCGAACTGATGGACTACCGCGCCATGACCGGGCGCTTCGACCGCATCGTCTCGGTCGGCATGTTCGAGCATGTCGGGATCGGCCATTACCGCGCGTTCTGCGACATGGTGGCGCGCTGCCTCGCCCCCGATGGCGTGGCGCTGCTGCACGCCATTGGCCGCGGCGACGGTCCGGCCTGCACCAATCCCTGGATCGACAAATATATTTTCCCCGGCGGCTACAGCCCGGCGCTGTCCGAGGTGCTGCCCGCGATCGAACGCTCCGGCCTGGTGGCGTCCGACATCGAGATCCTGCGCCTGCATTACGCCGAGACGCTGCGCCACTGGCGCCGCCGCTTCACCGCCAACCGCGACGCCATCGCCGCCATTTATGATGAACGCTTTTGCCGCATGTTCGAATTTTACCTGTGCGGCTCGGAACTGGCGTTCCGCCGCGGCCGCCACATGGTGTTCCAGATCCAGCTTGGCACGCGTCAGGACGCGGTGCCGCTGACCCGCGACTACCTGCACGCGAACACGGGCAAAATTGGCATGTCATCCCCGGTATCCCCCTGATCCACAGCCCCCAGGTGGGTGCGCGTCCCGCCGGAGCGGACTATGATGACCGGGCATGAACACCATCGACTCACCGCTGCTGGGACTCTCGCAACGCCTGCCGCCCTCGAATTTGCAGGCGGAACAGGCGCTTCTGGGCGCGCTGCTCGCCAACAACCGCGCCTATGAGCGGGTGTCGGAGTATCTGGCGCCGGTCCATTTCGCCGACTCGATTCACGGCCGCATCTTCCAGTCCATCGCCCGCCGCATCGAGGCTGGGCAACTCGCCGACGCCGTGACCCTGAAAGGTGAGTTCGAGCATTCCGGCATCCTGGAGGAGGTCGGCGGCACCGCCTATCTCGCGCAGTTGCTGGCCTCGATGGTTGGCATCATCAACGCGGGCGAATACGGCAAGGCGATCCACGATTCCTGGCTGCGGCGGCAGTTGATCGACATCGGCGAAACCGTCGTCAACAACGCCTTCGGCGCCGATCCCGAACTGAACGGCGCCGGACAGATCGAATCGGCCGAGCAATCGCTGTTCCAGCTCGCCACCGAGGGCGGCGGCAACGACGGCGGCTTCGTCAGCTTCGAGGAAGCCCTTGGGGACGCCATCAAGGGCGCCGAGCGCGCTTTCCGCCAGGCCGGGCATGTCACCGGCCTCAGCACCGGCCTGCGCGACATTGATGGCAAGTTGGGCGGTTTGCATCCCTCCGATCTGCTGATCCTCGCGGGCCGTCCCGGCATGGGCAAGACCGCGCTGGCCACCAAGATCGCCTTCGGCGCCGCCAAATCCCTGCTGGAGGAAGCCCGCGCCCTCGGCCCCGACGTGCAGCCAAAAAAGCAGGTGGCGATCTTTTCGCTGGAAATGAGCGCCGAGCAGCTCGCCACCCGTCTGCTGAGCGAGGAAGCCCGCATCTCCGGCGACCGCATCCGCCGCGGCGACATCGGTCAGAAGGATTTTGACCGTTTCGTGGAGGTTTCGCGTGAGATCAGCGCGCTGCCGCTGCAAATCGACGACACGCCCGCGATCAGCATGTCGATGCTGCGCACCCGCTGCCGCAGGTTGCAGCGCACCAAGGGTCTGGCGCTGGTCGTGGTGGATTACCTGCAACTGATGCGGCCCTCGGCGGGCACCCGTCCGGAAAACCGTGTCGCGGAGATCAGCCAGATCACCCAGGGGTTGAAGGCGCTGGCCAAGGAACTGGCCCTGCCGGTGATGGCCCTGTCGCAATTGTCCCGCCAGGTCGAGAACCGCGAGGACAAACGCCCGCAGCTTTCGGATTTGCGCGAGTCAGGCTCGATCGAGCAGGACGCCGACGTGGTGATGTTCGTCTACCGTGACGAATATTACCTGGAACAGCGCATGCCCAAGGAAACCACGTTCGAGGGCGGCGCCGACAAGTTCAACGCCGCCATGGACGAATGGCAGCAGAAGATGACCTCGGTACACAACAAGGCCGATCTGATCGTCGCCAAGCAGCGCCACGGCCCGACCGGCTCCATCGCGCTGTTCTTCGAGGGCGCCTACACGCGCTTCGCCGATCTCGACACGATCCACACGGACAATGCGTTCTGAGGGCTCGGCCGAAGGTTTTCCATGCATTGTTTTCCTTGGTCTGACCGAGGTTTTTCCTGGTGGAGAAGCAAGGAAAGGTTTTCACCACGGAGCGCAAGGAGAACCACGGAGATGCACGGAGACATATCATACCAGTACGCCGCGAAGCAGTGGAAACCGCGCTGTCCGGATGGCCCGTCCCATCTCCATGCCCCTTTGTGGTTCTCCGTGCCCTACCATGTAAACAGAAACCCGGACTTCGAAAAAATCGCGGAAATCCACCATTTACATTCATGGGGATGCGGGCCGCGCCCGCTGGCTAACTCCGTGGTGAAAACCCTTCTGGGCGCATGGACACACAAGGAGTTTTCAGATGGAAACTCAGATGTTTCCGCCGCACGGTTTCATCTGTGTTCATCTGTGTTCATCTGTGTGCATCTGTGGTTGCATTTCTTACCCTTCTGGCGAAGAAGCACTGTCTCATCCGAGGCAAGTAAAATGGAACCACGGATGCACACAGATGAACACAGATGATCCGGGGTCAGCCGCGGGAAGGATGAACACCGCGAAACCCAGGCTGGCGTCATGACCGCGGTGCTGACCATCGACCTGGCCGCCATCGTGGCCAACTGGCGCCTGTTGCGTGACCGTCATCCCTCCGGCCCAACCGGCGCCGTGCTGAAGGCCGACGCCTACGGCACGGGCGCCCTTCCGGTGGCGCGGGCCTTGTCGGATGCCGGGTGCCAGCACTTCTTCGTCGCCACCCTCGACGAAGCCCAGGCACTGCGCGACACCATTCCTGACGCCACGCTGATCGTACTGGGCGGCCTGCTGACGGGCGCGGAAGAAGACCACGCCGCGCACGGGCTCGTGCCCGCCCTCGGCTCCCTTGAGGAAATCGAGGCCTGGTCATCGCTCGCCCGCCAACTGGGCCGCGCCTTGCCCGCGTTCGTCCATGTCGATACCGGCATGTCCCGTCTCGGCCTGGACGCGCGCGCGCTGGCGATCCTGGCCGCGGATCATGCCCGCCTGACCGGCATCAATGTGCATCATGTGATGTCGCATCTCGTCTCGGCGGAGGAGCCGGACAATCCGTTGAATACCCTCCAGCGCGACCGCTTCCGCGTGGCCCGCGCGGGTTTGCCGGCGGCACGCGCCAGCCTGGTCAATTCCGCGGGCATGTTCCTCGGCCCTTCTTTCGGTTTCGATCTCGCCCGGCCCGGAGCGGCGCTGTACGGAGTCAATCCCACCCCTGGGCAGCCCAATCCGATGGCGTCCGTGGTCACGCTGACCGCGCCCGTGCTGGCGGTGCGCGACATCCCGGCGGGCGCCACCGTGGGCTATAACGCCACCTGGACGGCGGCGCGGCCCACCCGCATCGCGACGCTTGGCGTGGGCTACGCGGATGGGTGGCACCGCGCGCACTCCAACACCGGCACCGCATGTTTTGACGGGCACCCCGTCCCGCTGGTAGGGCGTGTCTCCATGGACCTGACCACGTTCGACGTGACCGATCATCCCGCGATCCAACCGGGAAGCTGGCTGGAACTGCTGGGACCGCACCGCACGGTGGACGACGCCGCGCGCGCCGCCAATACCATCGGCTACGAAATCCTCACCGCCCTGGGAAGGCGCTATCGCAGGGTTTGTTCGCCCGCGTGAACAGCATCCTGTCCTTTCTGGCCGCGATCGGGCGCGTGGTCATCACCGCCTGCGCCGAAACCGGCAAGGTGACGGTTTTCGCCGCTCAGGGACTGTCGCATGTCGTCAGGCCGCCTTTTTATGGGCGGCTGTTCAGGAAGGCGCTGATGGAGATCGGTTATTTCAGCCTTCCCGTGGTGGCGCTGACCGCCGTGTTCACCGGCATGGTGCTGGCGTTGCAATCCTACACGGGGTTCGCGCGGTTTTCCGCGCAGGGCGCCACCGCCAATCTGGTGGTGCTGTCCGTGACGCGGGAACTGGGACCGGTGCTGGCGGGCCTGATGGTCGCGGGCCGCGTCGGCGCCGCCATGGCCGCCGAGCTTGGCACGATGCGCGTCACCGATCAGATCGATGCGCTGACCACGCTGTCCACCGACCCGATGAAATATCTGGTGGCGCCGCGGCTGCTCGCCGGGATCATCGCGCTGCCGCTGCTGGTGCTGATCGCGGACATTCTGGGGGTGATGGGCGGGTTCATCGTCTCCACCGCGAAACTGGGGTTCAACGTCTCCGCCTACCTGACCAACACGATCAATTTCCTTCAGCCCGAGGACGTGATCTCCGGCCTTGTGAAAGCGGGCGTGTTCGGTTTTCTGATCGCGCTGATGGGCTGTTACCAGGGCTATAACAGCAAGGGCGGCGCGCAGGGCGTGGGCGCGGCGACGACGGCGGCGGTGGTCAGCGCGTCGATCCTGATCCTGGCGTTCGATTATGTGCTGACAGAGATGTTCTTCAACCGGATGTGAGGAAATGCCCTTCCCCGGTCCCCATGGGCGGGATTTTCAGCCCCCGCCCGATCGTCTTTCAGGCAAACCCAGGAGGGGGCTCGCAGGCGACCGTGTCCATCTTGGAGGGCACGGAAATTTCCAGCAGTTCCAGTTCATCCGCCGTGGCGGTTTCGTTGTGGCGCA
>JAYVCG010000540.1:0-6607 GCA_043750075.1 Acetobacteraceae bacterium
TGGAGCCGCGCGCAGGTCTCCATCGCCTATTCCGTGGGGCAGCTCGTCAGCGGCTTCAGCTCCCCCCTGATCGGCTGGCTGACCGATCGCCTCGGCCCGAGCCGCCTGATCCTGATCGGCGGCGGCCTGCTGACCGCGGGTCTGCTGGCCAGTTCCCAGGCCACCGAGCTGTGGCACATGGTTATTATTTACGGCATCGTCATGACCCTCGGCGCCAACTGCCTGGGGCTCGTGGTCTTCGTGCCGTTATTGTCGAAATACTTCATCCGTAACCGCGGCATGGCGGTGGCGATCGTGCAATCGGCCAACGGTTTCGCCCGCGCCTTCTCGGCGCCCGCCACGACCCTGATGATTAACGGTCTGGGCTGGCGCGGCGCCTATCTGTGGCAGGGCGCGTTCATGGCCGTGGTGCTGCTGCCGCTCGCCTGGCTGTTCCGCGGCCGGGGCGAGAGCGCCGCCGCCCGCCGCGCCGCCTCCACCGATGGCTGGACCCTGGCCGAGGCCATGCGCACCCCGCATTTCTGGCTGCTCAGCGCGGTCTACATGTTCACCGGCCTCGGTTCCTTCCTGGTGGCGCTGCACCAACTGGCCTTCGCGGTGGACATCGGCTTCGACAAATTCCACGCCGCCTGGGTTTTGGGGATGGGCGCGTTCCTGTCGCTGCCGGGCGTGATCATCACCGGCACCATCTCCGATCATATCGGACGCGAACTGTCCGGCATTCTTACCTATGGCACCTCCATCCTCGGCGTCGCCTGCGGGCTGTTGATCACCTCCCCGGATCAGCACGTGATGCTCTGGGCGCATGCGTGTCTGTTCGGCCTGACCTGGGGCGCGCGCGGGCCCGCGATCACCGCGAAAACCGCCGATTTGTTCCCCGGACCCAACCTCGGCACCATCCTGGGGGTGATCACCGTCGGCACGGGGATCGGCTCCGCCGGCGGATCGTGGCTGGCGGGCTACGTGTTCGATGTCACGGGTTCCTACCGGGTGGCGTTCTGGCTGTCGATTTTCTTTTATCTGTGCGGGAGTGTCGCGTTCTGGGCGCTGCGGCGGCCGCCGGCGCGGCGGGATGTGATCGGTTGAGGAAGGTCTTCCATGAGGATGTCAGACAGAAACGCGGGCCTTGAGTAAACTCCTGAGGGATATCACCCTTGGGCAATCCAGTGATTGACCAGGATTTGTCATCAATCGATTACGAGCATCCAACTCAAATTCCTTGAGAAGGTCTTTGATCAGGGCTCCGCTCCAGGCAGTGCCATCATAAACGACGTCAGGTTGGGTCTGAAAAAACGCATGAATTTCATTTTCGCCATTTTCATGACAAATCGCCGTCCATGCCTCGACACCGCGTGCGCCGAAAGCTTGCCTTAACATCCGCCGTAATCCAGTGCCCGTGAAGACACGAAAGCCTGGTTCACGGAGCGAGAGCAATCCTGGTGCGACCAGGTCATCATGGGTTCTCAGGGCGATCTGGCGCACACGCGCCAGATCGGGATGAACGTATGGACCGCCATCCTGATGATCAAGCCGAACAAGGATACCCCCATTGTCAGCGGTGGCGAGTCGCATGCGCGCCTCGTCCTGAATCCAGGCGATCAGCACCAAATGTTCTTCCGGAGGTAAACTCCTGTATCGCCCGCCATGAACGTCCTTCTCCGACAATCGGAGATCGCCATATGGCACGGGTGACTCGTTACTCCTGTAGGCTACCGCCAGATGATAACCTGCCCTTTCCCGAGCGGTCGTACGGTTGCCAAGATGGGAGAGCATCTCATCGAGAAAATCCGCGAGCGCGTCCATTCCATGACTGGCTCCATCCTCGTTCGGCACGATACCGAATGCCCCGAGGCCAGGGAGTATTTCATGGAATCCCTGAAAAATGACCGTCTTGTTTGATCGTCCAGGATACAATACATACGCGCCTTGCGACCTTTTGATCGCATCTCGATAGGCATGCATCTTCAAAAGATCATGCCGTTTGTAATTACCGCCTGCCTCATCGTCGGTGTCGTCGGTATCCCGTCCGCCAAAAAGCGCCTCGATGTCTTCAATACGGTATTTCGCGTCGAAATGCGCATGCACGAGCAACTCGTTTTGTTCAGCCTCTGCCTCGGAAAATCCCTCCGGCCAAAAGGTGAGCGTGTAGTCAGGGCGCAATCGCCGTGTCCAACTTCCGGCCTGTTGGCGCTCGCCGGTCACGGTGAAAAGTCGATTATAAGAGAAACGCGCGTTCAATCGTCGGTTTTCGCCCGCGAATGTCCCGACAAAAGGTCCAATCTCCACCTGCCTGCGTAGTCGCAAATTTGGAGAACCGTCATCCAGGCCATCGACGAGTTCTTCTGTCGTTGGCCTGACGCCATCCCGGCATTTTCGACAAAACCAGCCAAGCAGCTCAAAGAACAGCCAATATTCGTAAAGGGTCGCGACATCGCGCTGACCCGCGTGGAACAAACCTTCCCCTCCACTCCAGGACAGTTCGGCCGCGGACCTGAATCGTAGCCACCATTGTAACAATTCACGATATCCCGCCTTGCGCTGTAGCACGATGCTTCCCAACGGGGTGAAAGTCATTTCCCTCACCTCGCGGAAAAAGCCGCGATCAAGCCACTCCTCAATCGTCGCGGTCAGGCGTCGGGCCAATGCCTCGGGTGCGCCCCATCCTCGGCTGGCGGCGAAAATATCCCTCGCATGCCACAGAAAAGCATTGAACCGCATCAGCACGTATTTCACGAACCGATTTTCGGGTGTGTCCAGGCCATGTGATCGGCGTTGCAGGATCACACGCGCGGCGATGGACTCCATGCCGGGCGGTAAATCTGATTGAAGCCCAGGGGGCGACGGGCGGCGCGGGGTGCGCGTGATCAATTGACGAATGGCGGAGGATGTCCATTGGATGGGTCGGTCGGTGTTCACGGCTTCGCTGGCGGTCATCGAACGCTGATGGGGAAAGCTGATGATATGCTGAAGAGCCGCACCGAATTCAGCACTGTCCAAAGTGTCGCGTAACAATTCGAGTTGAATTTGAAGCCAGCCCTGATCCGTTTGATCCTTGAAGGAGGAACGCAAGCCCATTTTCGTGGATGACCGCGCATCGGCGGCGAGTCCGGCCATTTCATCTGATACGCGGCGCAGCATGCCTCGGTATTCAGTTCTATAGTGTAATTTAATAGATCGAACGTCGATGATGGCCGACGCCACGGCGGGTTTCGTGTCGTTCACCTCGCCCTCGACCAGATCCAGCAGCAGGGTGCCACAAAAAGACCGTGTTTCAATCAAACCGGCGTCGGGGGCATTCGCCCTCAGGCTTTTCCGGCGGGTGGAAAGGCCACAGCGTAGCCTCAGATCCGTGTGATCGGCTGAGTTCACCTCATATTCGTAACGTTCTGTCTCCTGTAATTGAACAGTGGTTTCGCCGTGATCGCGCGCTTCCATGGCATCGACCTCAGCCAACGGCGTTGATTCAACACTGGACTCCCTGGTCGGCGTGAGGATGACATGACCCACGACCATTCCGGACGATGAGCGAAAGGGCAGCGCGTATTGCTGAAGGTGGCGCATGGCGTCATGTCTCGGCGAAAGAGGCGAATCCGTTTTCATGAAGCAAACGCCACATGCGGCCGATCTTTTCGGCGCTCAGTCTATAATGAGCCTTTTCAAGAAGCTCTGGCGCGGTCGATGGTTCCGCCCTTTTGTCGGAGGAACGGGAGACACTGGCGGCATCTTGAAGCGCGTTGGGGCCGCGGTGCGTTGGATCGTTCATGCACAGGAACCATAGCGTCCTGAGAACCGGTCCCAATCTGGCCCGTGACCCATGAAGTTTGGGAAGGAGCTTCTGGATGATCACGCAGTCGAATGCGGGGCGAAACCACGATGCGTCTCCGTGGGGGTGATCGCCCAGGGCATGGTGAAAATGCATGTAACGTGCCGCTTCATGGGCCACGCGATAACCAAATTCCGCTCCATTTTCTTGCAATGTGTTGAAGAACAGGAGCAACTCTTGTTCAAATTCCATCCTTATCTCATTGGGAAGGGGTGCTGGTTGCCTTGCCCGCGCGACGAATTCCCCCGCGAAAACCGTGCCCTTGGCATCAAGTCTCGGCAGGTCCGGCGATGACGGGTCGCCGAGGAAAGCCTTAAGTTCATTCGCATCCATGCGAAACTCGATGACATTGGCCCGATCGAGAACCTTGGGTGAGAACATGTAGGTTGTCTCATCGACATTCACGGTGCCCATGATGAAAAGGTTTCCAGGCAACGCCAACCTTCCTGGAACCGCTCGGTCGTCCGCCTTGCGAACTTTGTCGCCATGCAGAACAATCTCCTCATTCGACTCGATCGCGGACAAGATATCGGCGAAATACCGTTCAACATGCGAAAGGTTCATCTCGTCAAGAATGAGGAAATGCGGAATATCGGGATGCTCCTGGGCCTGAAGCATCAGGTCCAGCGCCGGTTTCGTGATGTATGATTCCTTATTGAGCCCGTCAGGATAACCAAGCACGCTTTCATTGCTTGTCCAATCCGCGCCCACGGGAATCACCGCATGACACCTGATCGCGTTGCCGGCTTTCCGGGATTCAACCAAGGCGAACGCGGCTGGCTTATAATGGCTCTCGATTCTTTGCAGGTGAGGATAGAATTTGCTCTGGCCCGCGACCCTCTCGCGCAATTCCTTTCCACTGATGGATTTTGATAACTGATTCAATTCAATGTAATCCGCCCACTCCTCGATGATCTTGCGTGGCAGGGGAAGCAATTTTCCGTTCTCGAATTCAAACTCGACGATGCCGTCGTTGGCGCTGACGACAACGTATTCCTGTCCCTGTTCGCCGCGCATTCTGAATCCCGGAATGAAGGGATCACCGGCATGCGACGAGGGCGTCAGCCACCGCGCGAATGCCTGCACCGTCCTGGTTTTTCCTGAACCAGACAGGCCGGTGATGATCAGGAAGCGTTTCGCCAGCAAACAAGCCACAAGTCGGCGTATGTCCGTGGCGTTCATGCGAAGTCCGGCCATTTGTGAATGCGTCGCGAAGTCTGACACCAGACTGCTCAAGGAACTGCTCATCATCTCGTCCCATCTGGTAATGTCATGTGTCCAAAACCCGCCTGTTCCAGTGCTGGCGCCTGGCCGTCCGCGCGTTTTTTCACGGAATTCAGCAAGACATCCTTCCATCCTTCGCCATTGATCGCCAGGCGCTCATGCGCCAACGAAACCCATGGCAAGCGCCCAGGTGGTTCGTCCCACCATTTTCCCACGACCATGGCCCACCCGCGGGTACAGCATGCCACACCAAAAAGAACAAATCGCTTCCACCCTTGAACCTCCCCCCCATTCCATGGCGTCCTCCCCACCCCACCGCCGGAACCCCGCCCCATGATCCTCGTCACCAACAACGAAGGCACGCTTGGCGTCCCCGCCACCGTCCGTCTGCTGTCCGAAAACGCCCCCGCCCTGGACGCGATCGAGGCCGGCATCCGCCTGATCGAGGCCGATCCCTCCGTCCGCACCGTCGGCCGCGGCGGCTGGCCCAACCTGTTGGGCGAGGTCGAACTGGATGCCTGCGTGATGGACGGCACCACGCTGCGCACCGGCGCGGTGGGCGCGCTGAAAGGTTTCCTGCATCCGGTCAGCATCGCGCGGGAGATCATGCGCCGTCTGCCGCACGAACTCCTGGTGGCAGAAGGCGCCGCGCGATTCGCCCAGGAAATCGGGGCGGATACCGCTGAAAACCTGATCGAGGATTCCCGCCGCGTCTGGCGGGAATGGTTCGACCGCGCCCTGACCCCGGAACAAAAACACGCCTGGCCAGACATTCCGCTGGCGGAATTGTGCCGCCACACGATCGACCCCGAGACCGGGCGCGACACGACGGTGTTCCTGGCACAGGACCGGCACGGCGCCATCGCCTCCGCCACCAGCACCTCCGGCTGGGCCTGGAAATATCCCGGCCGTCTGGGCGACAGCCCGATCATCGGCGCCGGGTCTTACGCCGACACGCGATACGGCGCCGCCGCCTGCACCGGAGCGGGCGAGATGACGATACGGTGCTGCACCTCCCGCTCGGTCGTTCTTTACATGAAAAAAGGCGCCAGCGTCGCCGACGCGGTGCTGGAAGCGGCCGAGGACATGCGCGCCCTGAAAACCGGCCTGATCAACCGCGTCACTATCCACGCGATCGACACGAGGGGCGGTCACAAGGTTGCCGCGGTCAACGGCGATGGCGCCAACGTTTACTGGCTATGGGAAGGGACGGGCGAGCCCCGCCAATGCCTGGCGGAGGCAATCGCGTTGCGGTGAGGGGCGCGTTCCGTTCCCGCCGTCCGTGTGGAGGCGGGACACATTTTTGAAAGAAGATGAACAAGAATGAAGGCCAGATGTCAGGCGGACTGGCCAGGTCGAGGCGATCAGAGCGGGGACGACGCCGCGTTCCAGGCGCGCAGCCAGATCGGCACCGCGGCCGCGGGCAAGGGACGGGCGGCGAAATACCCCTGCGCTTCCTGTACGCCAAGCGCCCGCAGCCGGTTCCACATGTCCTGGGTTTCGACACCCTCGGCGACGATGCTCAGACCGTGCGCGTGCGCCTGCTCGATCACCCGTGGC
>JAYVCG010000541.1:0-7680 GCA_043750075.1 Acetobacteraceae bacterium
TAAATGGCGGAGTTGCCGGCGTGTTCCCGGACCTCCACCGATTCCAGCCAGACGCGGCCGGCGGATTCTTCCTCGATGAACTGGTTGACGAAGTCATGGACCTGCCGCGCCGTCGCCTCGCACCCAACCGCGGGCAGGACGCGCAGGTCGATCAGGTCGCGATCCGCGAGGCCATGGAACACCGGCAGTTCGGGATCGTCCTCCGCGACCAGCGCGGTGTGATCGAACATGTGGTGCAGCCAGGCCCGCACCGGCTTGAGGCCGCCGAAGTCGAAGCACCAGTTGCGCTCGTCCAGCGTCTGGCTCGCGAACACGAAATGAAACGACAGCGCGTAGCCGTGCATCAGGTGGCAATGCGAATGGATCGCGCGCCATTGCCGGAAGCAACAGGACAGGCCCTCGTTGTGGCCATAGGTCTTCGTGGACCGGTAGATCGCCGCCGCATGGGCTTTCTGACCGCTGCTCCGGGCGTTGAGCACGCGGATGGGCGAAGCGGGGCGGACACCGAGAATTTCCGATATCTCATTCAAGGATCAGACTCCCTTTGGATCAGGCCATCATTGCCCGGAGGGGACGCATTCGCGGGTGAATTCACGCCGCAGCGCCGCGTCGGCGGAGAAATCGCCCAGGTAGCAGAAGGTCACCATGCGGCTTTGATGCGTGGCCCGGATGCCGCGATGGGTCTTGCACATGTGCGTGGCGCTGATGCGGACCGCGAGCCCGCGCGGCGCGGTCAGATCCATCAGATGCAGGCCGATTTGCTGGGTCAGTTCTTCCTGGATCTGCAAACGGCGGGAGAAGTGATCGACGACGCGGTCGTATTTCGATAACCCCACGATCCGCCCGCTGGCGGAAGGCAGGATGCCGATATGCGCCTCGCCATAGATCGGCATCAGATGATGCGCGCAGGTCGAGCGCACCTCGATCGGTCCCGTCACGATCAGGCCCTCGAACGCCTGCGCGTTGTCGAAGGTGGTGATTTTCGGCGGCGAGGCGAACCGTCCCGCGAGCGTTTCCTCCACCAGCATCTTCGCCACCCGTCTGGGCGTGTCGCGCGTGTTGTGATCATCGCGGTGATCGATGCGCAGCACATGAAACAGTTCTTCGAGTTGCCCGGTGGCGGCTTCGATCATCGCGGCCCTCTCGGTCGTGGTGAGCGGTTCCGCCAGGGAGTCGTTGGCCCTGCGTGGCCGCCGCAGTTGCAGGATTTTCTCGCTCATGGTCGCACTCCGATCCGGTATGCCAGTTCCTCACGGGACTGGTTGCAGGGAAGTTACCATTCCGACATTTAAGGCATCTCAAAAAACGTCAGTGTCCATCCGGAAAGATTCTCAGGCGGATTCAACAACAACCGTCATCCCCCGGTCGAGCCGGGGGATGACGGTTGTTGGGGGCCAGGACCGGCAAAACTTTCCGGACGGACACTCAGGTGTCTGTAGCAAGATTGTAACCCCCGTCACGCTTGATGCGCTCCAGGCTCATCGCGCGGGAAAGGGGAACCCTCATGTCTTCCATGTCACTCACTCGCCGGGTTTTTCTGGCATCGGCCGCGGGCGTGCCGTGCCTGGCCGGGACGCGGATGGCGATGGCCGCTCTGCCTCAGCCAGCGGGCAAGATCATCCTGTCGATCGAGGGCAAGATCAGCGTCACCAACGCTGAGGGCATGGCCCGCTTCGACCGCCCGATGCTCGAAAACCTCGGCCTCACCAGCTTCACCACCACCACACCCTGGTATGACAGTCAGGTGACGTTCGAAGGCGTGCGGCTGGACCATCTGATGGATGTGGTCGGCGCCAGCGGCGAGCAACTGAGCGTCAAGGCCCTCAACGACTACACCACCGAAATCCCGATCGCCGATTTCGCGCGGTATCGCGCGATCCTGGCGCTCAGGCGGGATGGCGCCTACATGCCGGTCAAGGACAAGGGCCCGCTGTTCATCGTCTATCCGTTCGACAGCGATCCGGAACTGAAGCACCAGCGTTTCTACAGCCGCTCCGCCTGGCAGGTCGCCCGGATGACGGTGACCTGAAGCCATGCGCGCGGCGCTGCGAGGCATGGTGGAAAAACCGGGCGGGGCGGAGGGCCGGGTGGATGCCGGGGAAATCCAGGTCCGGTGGATCAGGATCGCCCTGGTCGCCGTTCTCGTCGGCCTCACGCTCGCGGCGTTCCATACCTCGCTGTTGATCGTGGAGCGTCAGGCGGCCCTGCAACGGGTCAGCCGCTATAACGTGACCTGGCTCGCCAGCCAGGCCAGCACCGAACTGATCCGCTTCCAGGAACGGGTGGTCGAATTCGCGCTGCCCGGCGGCGAGGTGGACAAGGAGGAAGTGCAACTCCGGCTCGATATCCTGGCCAACCGGGTGACGCTGCTGCGATCGGGGGAGGCGGGCGAACTCATCCGCGCCGATCCGGCACTGGCGATCATCGTCGCCCGCCTTGCTCACGCCATCGCCGAAGCCGATGGGCTCATGGGCGATCTGGAGCAAGTCCAGGCGCGGACCAGGGTAATGGGCCTGTTGGACCCCCTGATCACCGAAATCGCCCGTCTGGCCGCCACCACCAACCGCCTGGGCGGCGACATGGTGGCCAGGGATCAGCACGATCTCAGCCGTCTGCACTGGCTGTTTTCCGGTCTGCTGGTTGGCGTGCTCGCCTGCGCCGTGACGCTGCTGGTGTTGATCAACTGGATCCGCGATCGTTTCGTGTCGCAGGTGCTGACCGCGAAAGACGAGGCCGAAGCGGCCAGCATGGCCAAATCGCGCTTCCTCGCCAACATGAGCCACGAACTGCGCACCCCGATGAACGGTGTACTGGGGATGGTCGAACTGATCAGGCAAGGCTCCTTGTCGGCCGAGCAATGCCGCTTCGCGGAGATCGCGCACCAGTCCGGCAAGGTCATGCTGGACCTGATCACCGCCATTCTGGATCATTCCCGGATCGAGGCCGGGCGTCTGGAACTGAAGGAAGGCCCGCTCGACATCCGCGCCGTGGTCAACGAGGCCGCGGGCATGGTGCGCGCCGAGGCGATCATGAAGGGCCTGACCCTGTCCATCGCCATCGACCCCGCCGTGCCTCCCGCTCTTTTGGGCGATGCGAACCGCCTGCGGCAAATCCTGGCGCATCTGATGGGCAATGCCATCAAGTTCACCCCTGCCGGTGCGGTCGCCGTGACGGTCGCCCTGGTCGCGTGCGATGGCGAGACAGCCGCGCTGCGATTTCAGGTGCGCGACACCGGCATCGGCATCGCCGCCGGGCAGTTGCCGCGGCTTTTCACCGCGTTCAGTCAGGCCGACGATTCCTCCACCCGTCAGCAGGGCGGCGCCGGCCTCGGTCTCGCCATCGCCCGTCAGTTGGTGGAACTGATGGGCGGCACGATCGGTGTGGACAGCCGGCCGGGCGAGGGATCGACGTTCTGGTTCACCATCCAGCCCCGCTGTCAGCCCGAGACCGATGCCGATCTCGATGCCGCTCCCATCGCCGGCCTGTCCGTGCTGCTCGTCACGCCCGACGCGCATGAGCGCGATTTCGTGACCGGCTATTTGTCAGGGTGGGCCATCACGCCGGTTCATGCCGCCACCTCTGGGCAGGCCGTCATGCTGGCCCGCCGCGCGCGTGCCAGGGGCTGTGGTTTCGATCAGGTTCTGGTGTGGGATGGGTTGCCGGACGGGAGTGGCGATGCTTTGGCCGAGGCGATGCGGCAGGATCCGTTGCTGCGCGGGCTGGCGGTCACGGTCGTTGGCGGCAAACCAGGCGCCGGGTCTTGTTTGCCGCATCCCGTGCCGCGTGCCGGGTTGTATGAGGAATTGCGCGCCACCGCGCGGGGACGGATGGTGGAGGCTCCGGCGCCGGATAAGCGGGATCTGGTGGCGCCCGCCGTCAGTCCGCCGGAGGATATGGACAGCATTCATGCCTTGCTGGTCGAGGACAATCCGATCAACCGGCTGGTGGCGTCGGAATATCTGAAGCGCGCCGGGTGCGCCGTGGATCTGGCCGTGCATGGGCGGGAGGCGGTCGATCGGTGCCGGGAGAACACGTATGATATCGTGTTCATGGATTGTCAGATGCCGGAGATGGATGGTCTGGAGGCGACGCGGATGATCCGCGATGATCAGGCGGGCGCGGCGCGGCGGATGCCGATCGTGGCGTTGACCGCGAATGCGATGGACATGGACCGGGATCAGTGCCTCGCCGCGGGGATGGATGATTTTCTGACCAAGCCCGCCAATCAGGATGTGATCGCGCAGGCTTTGCGGCGTTGGATTCCCCCGCCGCGGCGGGGGCTGGTGAAGGCGCGGTAGTTGTTCTGAAGAAAGGACAGGGCTCCGCCCCGCGCCCCGCGTCATGCCCTGGCATGTTTCGCATGACGTGCCTGGCCCCTGGACCCATCCCATTAAGACTCCAATGGATGGTTTCCAAAGGCGAGCCTTTGGTGGGGGTCCAGGGGGCAAAGCCTCCTGGCGGAGCCCCGTCAAGCAGCACCCCCCTCCCGCATCGCCCGCCGCAACGGCACCACACACCCCAACGCCAGCCCCGCGCACACCGCCATCGCCAAAAACGCATACCCCCCAAACCGCGCGTACAAAAACCCGCTCACCACCATCATGAGCCCGTTCGCGGCCCCATACCCCAGCGCGGCATGCACCGCCTGCGCCGTCGCGGCCCGCATGGGCGGAATGGTCCGGCTCAACACCATCATCGCCGAGAGATGCTGCATCGCGAACGTTGCCGCGTGCAGCAATTGCACCACCGCCAGCACCGGCAAGGGCGGCGCGAACGCGGTCACGCTCCATCGCACGACGGCGGCCCCGGCGGCACAGGCGGTCAGCCCGGCGGGCCCCAGACGCCCGGCAAGGCGGCGGCCACGCAGAAACAACAGGATCTCAACGACGATGCCCTCCGCGATCAGCAGCCCGATCGTGCCATCGCCCATGCCTTGCGCGCGCCAGAACAACGCCGCGAACCCGTAATACGCGGCATGTGACCCCTGGATCAGCGCGGTGCATACAATGGCGAGGCGAAACGGTCGCAGCCGGAACAACGCCATCGCCCCGGACGTGCCTGGCGCGGCGGGCGGTGTTTTGGCCTCGGGCAGCATCCCCGCGCACAGCGCGGCAAGCCCATACCCAACCCCCTGCATCCAGGGCACCACGGCGGTCCCCAGCAGCGCCAGCCCCTGACCCGCCGCGGCGGTCACGGCCATGTAGGACACCGAGCCCGCCGCGCGCACCGGCCCGTATTCCATCCTCCCCTCCCGCGCCAATGCCAGTGCCAGCGAGTCCGCCAGCGGGCCCAGGGCGGAGGCGGCGGCGCCCTGGCAGGAAGCGACCAGCAGCAGGGGGAAAAAGCCGTGCAGCGGGACATAGGTGACACTCAGGGTCATCGCGACGGCGGCGGCGAGCACCATCACCGGCCGGCGCCTGCCCAGATGGTCCGCCAGCGTCCCCCATCCCGGCCCGGCGATCACCTTGAACAAGGACGCGAGGCTGAGCACCTGGCCGATTTCCACCGGCGTCAGCCCCTGGCCACTGAACCAGAGCGGCATGTAGGCGTTGACCGCGTTGGCGCCGAACACCGCCGCCAGGAACAGCGCGACCCTGACGCCGGGAGACATGTCAGGCGTTCTGATGCAGTGCCGCGATTTCCCGGACCTTGCGGGCCATCGCGGCGATGCCGTTGCCGCGATTGGTGGACAGGGCCTCCAGCAGGCCAAGCTCTTTCAGGAACACCGGATCGGTGGCGAGGATTTCCGCGGGCGGGCGGCCGGAATACACCCGCAGCAACAGCGCGATCAGCCCCGAGACGATCGCGGCGTCCGAGGTTCCGGCGAAGAACAGTTTGCCGCCGCGATACACGGCCTCCATCCACACGCGGCTCTGGCAGCCCGGCACGCGGTGCGCGTCGTCAGCCCAGTACTCGGGGAAAGGGGGGAGGTCGCGGCCCATTTCGATGATGTACTGGTAACGTTCCATCCAGTCATCGAACAGGTTGAGATCGTCGGCGATGATGGCGATGGCTTCGGCCGCCGTGGGCTCTTTGGGGAGAAGGAAGGGGTCGCCGGTCATGCGGGGTTCATCCGGACAATGCTGGAAGGGCCGTGCGATGGCGCATTATCCCGTTGGGTGGAGGGAAGGATTCTCACCACGGAGAACACGGAGAACCACGGAGGCGCACGGAGGTTTTTTGAGGGAACACGGGGACAAAGGCACGGGCCATGGTCAGGGGCGCACGGTACAACAGTGTTTCCCTTCTCCGTGCGCCTTCGTGGTTCTCCATGTCCTACCATGTAAATGGAAGCGGTCGTTCGCTCAAAACCGTGGAAAACCGCCATTTTCTCCCCATGGGGGTGCGGCCCGCGTGGCTGCTGGCGAACTCCGTGGTTGAAAGCCTTTCGCGTTGCCTGAAACCACTCGGACGCATCCCGGATAAGTCTGAGCACAGGGTCACAGTTTCAGAATCCGCCGCGCGTTGCCGCTGGCGATCTTCGCGCGGCCGGTGGCGCTGAGCGGGATGCGGTGCAGCCAGTCCGTCGCCGGTTTGTTTGGCGCGAACGGCCAGTCCACCGAGAACAGGATGTGGTCCACGCCCAGTTCCCGCACGCGGAGCAACAGCGCCGGATCGGACCAGAAGCCGCTGGTGGTGATGTGGAAATGCTCGCTGAACACATCCCGGAAACCGCCGCCGCCCTTGTTGTCGCGCTCCATGGTCATGGTGATGCGCCATCGCGGGAACGGCAGGCCCTCGCCGAGATGGCCGAAGATGACCTTCAGTTTCGGGTATGCGTCGAACAGGCCCGACAGCACGAGGCGTAATCCTTGCGTCGCCGTTTCCACCGTGAAGCCCCAGGCGGCGCGGGATGATCGGGTATTTCTCCACATATTCCTTATAATACGCCTCAATCACCGCCAGACTGGGCATGGCGGGGTGGAAATGGATGGGCACGTCCAGCGCCCCGGCGCGCTCGAAGATGGGCCAGAAATCCTTCTCGTCGTGGAAGCGGCCGTTGGTCAGGCCGTGGATCATGGCGCCCTTGAAGCCGAACTGCGTGACCGCGCGCTCCAGCTCGTCCGCCGCCGCTTTCGGGTCCGGGGTTGGGATGATGGCGAAACCGGCGAAGCGGGTGGGGTGGGCGCCGATCGCGGTGTGCAGCCGGTCGTTGACGAGACGGGCCATGCGGATGGCGCTCTCGGCGTCGAGCTTCTGCACGGAAGGGGCGGAATGGGAGATCACCTGGAGGTCGATCCCCGCCTTGTCCATCTCCTTCAGGCGGGTCTCCCCGAAACTCTCCAGCCGTTCGCGCACATGGGCGGCGGCGCTGGCGTCGAGTGGGCCATGGAGGGCGCCCAGGTCGGGGTCCTGGAAGTGCTCTTCCAGCGCGATGACGAAAGGGCGGGCGGGCATGGCGAGGACTTTCCCCGTTGGGGTGGGGGTTGTGGCATGGGGGAGTGGGGGGTGTCACGCGGGGGGAGGAGCGGGAGGCTGGCACGCCGGAGAGGCGTTTCCTGATGGCTTGCACACAAACCTGATTTTGTGTGCAGTTGATTTATTTAATAAAAATCGTAGAGTCCCATCTCTTTTCATCCCAACAAGGGCATCGGCGATGCTGAAATTGACCCTGGCCCATCAGACCATGTTCGCCGATCTGATCCAACGCTGCCAGGATGCCACATTCGACGAGCAATA
>JAYVCG010000542.1:0-3185 GCA_043750075.1 Acetobacteraceae bacterium
GGATTTCCAGCAGCCTTGGATCGAGCGGCGGCTGATCGGGCGTGGCGGGCGTATCGGACATGCGGACCTCTTTCAACTCACCGGCCGGCCGGAGGAATCGCCCGCCTCGGCCGCGCCCATGCGCAGCAGAGCGAGCAAGGTGTCGGCGCGTTCCGCTTCCGTGAGGGCTTCCAGCAGGGCTTGTTTCTCGATCGGCTCGAACGGACAGACCATGGCCAGGGTCACCACCAGGGCATCGTCCGCCAGCCGGTTGATGGCATCCCAGTTGGGGTCCACGCCGCGATGGGTGAAATACTCCCGCAGTGCCGCGAGCAGCCCGTCCCGGTCGATCGCGCTGTCCTCCGGCGGGTTCATGTCGGCGCGGAAGCGGGAGAAATCGCCGATCACCCGCCGGTAGCCGCGGCGCATGTCGATCTCGCTGGCGATGGAAAACCGCGCCAGCCCGTTCAGCGTGACCAGGAACCTTCCATCATCGGTCTCGGTGAACGACGTCAGCCGCCCCAGACAGCCTATCCGGTGCAACGCCGGACCATGCGCTGTCTCGGGCGCGGAGGCATCCGGCTGGATCATCGCGAACATCCGTCCGTGCGCCAGCGCGTCTTCGACCATCGCCACGTAGCGCCGCTCGAAGATGTTGAGCGGCAACTGGCCCCGAGGCAGCAGCAGCGCGCCGGGCAGCGGAAAGACCGCGAACTCGGCGGGCAGATCCTCGAAGCGTGTCCGGGACGCGGCCATCTAACTGAACAGGATCGCGGACAGACGGCGCCGCGCGCCGCTGGTGGCGGGTTCGTCCGCGCCCCAGGCCTCGAAGAATTTCAGCAGTTGCAGACGCGCGGCGCCTTCGTTCCACGCACGGTCGAGGCGCATGATGTGCAGCAGCGCCTCGGCGGCCTGTTCCCGTTCCCCCATCGCGTTCAACGCGGTGGCGAGGTCGTACCGCGCCTGATGGTCCTTCGGGTCAGCCTCCAGCCGCGCCTTCAGCGAATCGAGCTGAGCACTCGCCTCCCGCCCTTCCCGCGCCAGCATCAGGGCACTGCGCGCGCCGGCGATTTCCGCGTGTTCCGCCAGTTTCTCCGGCACCCCCGTCAACGCCTGGGCCGCGTCTTCCTCCCGGCCCAGTACGGTGAGGGAGCGGATGAGGCCGCCCCAGGCATCGCCGTTCTCAGGTTCCTGTTGGAGCAGCGCGCTGAACATTTCGCCGGCGCCCTCGGCATCGCCTTCTTCCAGCGCGGCACGGGCCTCGGCGAGCAGATCGGCGGTGGGCATCGACCCGCCCGCGGTTTTCAGCAGCGCCTCGATGAAGCGTTTGACCTCGGATTCCGGCTGCGCGCCCTGGAAAACATCGGCGATCTGCCCCTGCCAGAACGCCGCCACGGTCGGCACCGATTGCATCGGCAAACCGAGTTGCGCGAGCTGGCGCACCAGCCCCTGGTTCTTGTCGATGTCGATCTTGACCAGCTTCACCCGTCCACCGGCGGCTTTGACCACTTTCTCCAGCGTCGGCGTGAGTTGTTTGCACGGCCCGCACCAGGTGGCCCAGAAATCGACGAGCACGGGCATCGCGCGCGAAGCCTCGATCACGTCGGCCATGAAGGTCTTCTGGTCGCCGTCGATGATCAGATCCCCTGGCGGCGGGCCGGCGGCTCCGGGACCGGAGGGCGTTTGACCGATGATGTGGTCCATGGTGCGGCTTTCCTTGGCGTCAGTCCGGTGAGGCGTCAGTCCGGTGGGCGTTCGTATGCTGCGACGGATACATGTCGCGCGCCGCCCGGATTGCAAGCGGTGTCGTCACGGCGGACCATGCCGCCATGCGCGGGCGGCGTCCAGCGGCGGTTCCTCTCACTGGGGTTTTTCATTGAACCCGCGCCGGTTGTCTCCCGCGGACGGCATCAGTGGCGTGTGATCCAGAAAGCCCGCCGTCCCGGATACGCCCGCTCAGGGCGCCGTCAACCGGTATACCCGCGCCGCCGTGCCGCTGTACAGCGCCGTCTTCTCCGCCGCCGAGGCTCCCGCCGTAATGCGTTTGAACGCGTTCCACAGCTCGGTGTAACCGCAGGACTGCTTGTCGGGCGGAAAATTGCTCTCGAACATGCAGCGGTTGACGCCGAAGGCTTCGATGCAGGGTTCGACATACTGGCGCCACGCGGCGGCGAGTTCCCCGGACGAGGGCGGCACGTCCCGCTCGTGGAAATCAAACCCGAACGACGTCATCCCGATCCCGCCCAGTTTGACATTCACGTTCGGGTACTGGGCCAGGGTCTGGATGTCTTTCTTCCAGCCCGCGTGGACCTCCGCCCGGTGGCCTGAATACGGCCCCACGCCCAGTACGCCGCCGACATGGTTCAGGATGAACGTCGTCGCGGGAAACGCGCGCGCGAGGTCGATCGCGTCCGGTAGTTGCGGATGATACTGCCACGATTCGAAACTCAACCCCAGGGGCGCCAGTTGTGCGAAGCCCTCGCGAAAAATGGGATCGCGGGTCAGGTGCGGGGGCACGGCGCGGGAGGCGAAGCGGCCCACACCAGGATCGCCATCCCAGGCCACGCCCTGACGGATGCCGCGGAAGCGTCCGCCGCTGACGGCCAGTTCGGTTTCCAGCACCTCCCGCACCCGTGCTCCGGCGCGCAGGTCGGCATAGCCGATGATCGCCTCGGCGATGCGGCAAGGGCCGTAGTTGCCGGACGCGCTCATCGCGGCGATGCCATTGACGAATTCGACCTCGCCCACCGGGGCCATCTCTTCCGGTCCGTGCTTGCGGTACATGGACTGGCATTCGAGGAAGACGGTTGAAACGATATTGTGTCCGCCGCCGATGTCCGCCAGCAATTCTGGGAGGAAGTAGGCGCCCCGCGCCGGAGTGTCCCAGAAGTGGTGATGCGGGTCGATGATGGGCAGGTCCGGTTCCAAAGCTGCTTCGGCGGGGCGTTTCGCCAGCCATGCCGCGAGGTCGGTTTCGTTCCGGTAGGCGAGGCCGCTGTAGGCGTTTTTCGAGTCTCCGGCCGGGGTCATGGTGTCCTCCCTGTGTGCGCCGCCTGATTGCCTGGCAGTGTTTCATGCGCGGGTGGCGAGCACAACCTTGGAAGAAGCAAGTGTGGCTAGCTCGTGATCTGTCCGGTTTTCGTAGCTCGTGAAGTGTCCGGTCGTATGGGCCTCCAGGAATGGAGGATTTCATGGACCGGGCGCGC
>JAYVCG010000543.1:0-3126 GCA_043750075.1 Acetobacteraceae bacterium
GACAATTCCAGCGCGCGGCGGTTCTCCGCCACCGCATCCATCAGCCACTGGCGGCGGCTCTGCTCCGAGCGATAGGCGGTCAGCGCGTTCTCCACCTCATGCAACGCCCGCAGCACGACCTGCTGATACGCCAGCGCGGCTTCCTTTTGCCGCGACTCGGTCAGATGCAGCGTGGCGCGCAACTGTCCGGCCTCAAACAACGGAATGGTCAGGCCCGGACTGGCGGCGTACTGGCGCGCATTGAAATCGAACAATTTACCAAACTGCAACGACTGCAACCCGGCGCTGGCGCTGAGCCGGACGGAGGGAAAGAACGCCGCCGTCGCCACGCCGATCTCGGCGGTGACGGCGTGCAGCCGCGCTTCCGCCTCGCGCACATCGGGGCGGCGGCGGGTCAGTTCGGCGGGCAGGCCGACCGGCACCAGCGGCGGCACCGGCGGCACGGCGCGCGGGGTCTGCAATTCCGCGCGCAGCCCGTTCGGCGGCAGGCCAAGCAACAGGCTGAGGGCGTTGATCAGTTGCGCCTCCTGCTGCTCCAGCGCCGGGATGCGCGCCAGGATCGTGCTGAGTTGCGCGGAGGCGTTGGAAACATCGAGCGTGGTCGTCACCCCGCCCGCGGCGCGCTGTTGGGTCAGTTTCAGACTGTCCTCGGAAGTCCGCACGTTCTCCCGCGCGATGCGCAACTGCGTTTGCACGCCGCGCAGCGTGATGTAGCCGCGCGCCACCTCGGCGAGATTGGTCAGCAGCACGCCTCGGCGCACCTCCTCGGCGGCTTCGGTGGAGGCTTCCGCCGCCTCGATCGACCGGCGGATTTTCCCCCACAGATCGAGTTCCCAGGAGGCGTCGAAGCCAATCTGAAACACATCCACCGCGTTGAGCTTGCGCGAGCCGAGGCCAAGGGAGCTGTTGCCCGACGCGCCGTTGGCGCCCAACGGGTTGGTGGCGTTGGCGGTGGGGCCGACATTGCTGGATTTCTGGCGTTGGTAGGAGGCATTGGCGTTGATCCGCGGCAGGCCCGCCGCCGTCGCCACGTCGTATTGCGCGCGGGATTGCTCGATCCGCAACGCCGCGATGGTGACGTCGGGGTTTTCCTCCGCCACCCGGCGTTCCAGCGCGGTCAGCACCGGGTCGCGGAACAGCGTCCACCATGCAGGGTCGATCGGGGCCTGGACCGTTTGGCTGATGGGCGCGGCCGTTTTGCGTCCGCCGAACCAGGACGCGGGACCGGACCAGCCAGGCGCGGTGAAATCCGGACCAACCGTGGTGCAGCCGGCCAGTAACAGGGAAAACAGAAATAACAGGCGGATCATCCGTCCCGCTTGCACGACGCCGCCGCATCGCGCAAGCGTTGGACCGTCAGCAGGAGACGAGCATGACCCAGGACCTGATCCGCCTGACCGCGACCGAGGCCGTGGCGCGGTTGCGCACACGGGAGATTTCTCCCCTCGACCTGATCGACGCCGCCGCCGCGCGGATCGCCGCCGTCGAACCCGCCGTCAACGCGCTGCCGACGCTGTGTTTCGACCGGGCGCGGGCGCACGCCAAACGCCTGATGGCCGAACGGTATCCGCTGACCGCCAACGAACCCGGCTTTCTGGGCGGTCTGCCCGTGTCCATCAAAGACCTCACCGACGTCGCGGGCGTGCGCACCACCTACGGCTCCCCGATTTTCAAAGACCACATCCCCACACGCTCCCACCCCCTCGTCGAGCGCATCGAACGACTGGGCGGCATCGTCGTGGCCAAATCCAACACGCCAGAATTCGGCGCCGGCGGCTCCACCTTCAACGAGGTATTCGGCCGCACCCGCAACCCCTGGAACACCTCCCTCACCTGCGGCGGCTCCACCGGCGGCGGCGCGGTGTCGGTGGCGACGGGCGAGGTCTGGCTCGCGCAAGGCACCGACCACGGCGGATCGTTACGCCGTCCGGGCACGTATTGTTCCGTCGTCGGCATCCGCCCCTCCCCCGGCCGGATCACACGCGGCACCAGCGACAATCTGTTCTCCCCGCTGTCCGTGCAAGGACCGATGGCGCGGAACATCGCCGACCTGGCCTTGTTCCTCGATACCATGGCCGGATACTGCCCGCGCGACCCGCTGACCTTCGACGCCCCCGCGCAATCCTTCGTCTCCGCCCTCACCCGCGCCGGTCCGCCGAAACGCATCGCCTACAGCCCCGATTACAACGGCAAACTCCTGGTCGAGCGCGAAACCCGTGCGATCTGCGAAGCCGCCGTCCGCCGCTTCGAAGACCTTGGCTGCATCGTCGAGGAATACGCCCCGGACCTTGGCGGGATCGAGGAAGCCTTCATGGTGCTGCGCGCGCAACATTTCGCCGTGGACCGGGAACTGCAAATCCAACACCACCGCGCCCTGATAAAACCCGACATCATCTGGAACACCGAACAAGGCCTCTCCCAATCCCCCTCCCGCATCGCCTGGGCCGAACGCGAGCGCGCGGCCTTTTACCGCCGCGTGATCGAGATGTTCGACCGTTACGATGTGTTCATCACACCCTCCGCCGCCGCCCCGGCGTTCGACGTGAACCTGCGGCATCCCGAAACGATCGACGGGGTGAAACTGGACAACTACATGGGCGCCTCCACCCTGAACGCCGCGATGACGATGGCGAGTTGCGCCGCCGTCGCCGTGCCCGCCGGTTTCGACCAGTACGGACGGCCCGTGGGCGTGCAAATCGCCGCGCCCCCGCGCCAGGAAGCGCGCGCCCTGGCGGCAGCGTCGTTCCTGGAACGGCTGACCGGTCTGGACAGGCAATTGCCGATCGATCCCAGGCCGGGAACGGTGCCGCCGGGGTGATCGCGCACCGGGACATCGATCCATTCCGTCTCAAGGCCGCATGCTCCTGTTTTCCTGGCACGGGGGCGGAAAGACCGCCTTTTCAACACAGAGTGTGAAGGCGAGACCACGGAGCACACAGAGCATGGCGGCTCTGTCCGTGTCTTGCTTCCCTGATGCGTGAAGGACAAAGATTCAGGCGCTTCGCGCGGGAAGCAAGGCTCTGTGTGCTCCGTGGCCTCGCCTTGAAACTCTGTGTTGAAAAAGCGGCTTCTCGACTCCACGGACCAAAGGCGCGAGGCAGTCCGCGTATTCCTGGACAGAAGGTG
>JAYVCG010000544.1:0-10707 GCA_043750075.1 Acetobacteraceae bacterium
GTCATATAACGAACCAAGCGGCCGCGCGCGGCTCATGGCGGGCATGTAGCGGGACGCGTCACGGATCATCTCCGTCATCCGGCTGCGCGCGCGGGTCACTGCCTCCGCCGGATCAATCCAGGCGGCATGGGGCGTGTGCCGCACATGACTGAGCGAATGACAACCACGCGCCGGAAAAGGCATGGTGGAAAAAAACGGGCCATCCATCACCGTCACGCCAACCCCGGCGAACACGGGCGCGGGCTCGATCAACGCGATCTCGGCGAGTTCCTTTTTCACGATACTCCGCAGCCGCGCGCCAGCCTGATCGAGAGCGGCATAGGTGCAGTTGAACACATACCGCGCGCGCAGCGAAGCCGCGCCAAGCTGAACCGTCACGCCTGCCTCATCCGCGGCTCCGATCCGCGCTTCGGTCTGAGGCCGCAAATCCACGCCCGCCGCGATCAGTCTGGGTAACAGATCGGCCGCCAGCGCATCGGAATCGAAAGCCACCTCCCGCGTCACGAAGGCGGCCTCGATCAGGCCAGGATCGAACAACCGGTGCAAATGCGTGGCGCTCTCCCGGCAGGGCACGCCGATCTGCGAACAAAATGCCTGAAACTGCGAGGCACTGACCTGCGACTGGCGGGCGATGGCGTAAATTTTCTCGAAGCCGCTCGCGATCGCGAAGGGATGATCCTCGCAGAAACGCGTGAAATTCACCCGCGACCGCGCCGCCGTGCCAAGCGAACGCGGATAATGATAGCCATTATGGACCCGCGCCTGGTTCACGTAGGAGGCGCGGCGCATGATCCCGGCTTCCCGGTCCGCCACGATTACCCTCGCCATGCCAATCCGCCGCAGATGCAGCGCCACATGACAGCCAAAGAAACCGGCGCCGATCACCACGGCGTCGGCATCGAAAGCGGGGGAGGGCCTCATCGCGCGCGAACACTCATGGGGAGGACCGCGCGGCGGCGGCGGACAGAGGCGCCAGATCGTTCCTGACGTAATACGGACCCGTCTCCAGCCGCGTGTAGCCGGTGCTCACGATCATGTCGAGACAACCGCCATGGGCGTCTCCGGGCCAGCCATAGAAGCCCATTTCGGTCATCATGATCAGTTTCGGCCGGGACGCGCGAATGTCCGCGCAAAGGTCCATCCTGATCCCCAGTATTGGCGCGGCATTGTAGGCCTCCTGCACCGGCAGGAAAAAGAAGTGGCCCGAGGCGGGCAGACGGTCCGCGACGATATACTGATGATTACTGAAAGCATACGCGATGATCCGGTCTTCTGGTCCGGTCAGGCGGCGGGCCAGTTCCGCGAACGCGGTGGTCTGCGGGATACGGCGCGCGGCAAGGAGGGGTCTCTGCGTGGCGGCGCCAACGATCAGCGCGGCCACGCAGGCCAGCGCGGCGGCGGGCGCCAGCCACGGCCTCCGCCTCTCCATCTTCGTCACCTGGACGGAGGCGAGCAAGGGTATTGCCAGGATACCATACCAAAAAGGCGTCGCCTGAAATCCTGAACCGCGCACCAGGAAACTCCCCAGCGCCAGCACCGCGCACCATGAACGCCACGGCCGGCGTCCCTCGGCGCGCATACCCAGAAGCAACAAGGCCACGCACGGAACAATCACCCAGATCGCCTCGGTGAGATCGCGTCTGATGCGCCAGCGCGGCAGTCCCTCCGCGGAAAACACGCCTGAAAGGAAGGCCAGGACCGGGTTCGCCGACAAGAAGGGCGGGAGGACACGCAGGTTGAGATAAACATGATAGGCGAGATAACCGGCGACCGAACCCTTCCAGAGCAGGAAGGCAAGGTTCCCCGCCACGCCCAGAGCCGCGCCCAGAAGGGCGGCGCCGGTCCGGGCGGGGCGCAGTCCGGCGGCGAACAACAACACCGCGGCCGGGCCATAGCTGATCGCGAAAAAAGGCAGACAGGCAAGCAGCGCATTGCTCAGGATCACCATGCCCCGTCCAGGGAGAGGCGCACGGGCGATGGCCGGCAGTACGCTGAGCGCCAGCACGCACAAGGTGAAAATACCGCCCAGGGTCTGGTATTCGAAGGTGTGGTCGAGGGTGCCGGGGCGTATGATGACCATCATCGTGGCGGCGGCCATGACCAGGACGATCCGCGCCCGCGCCGGGCTCGCGATCGGCGCCAGCGCCAGCGCGGCGAGCGCGGCCCATTGCAGGACGACGATCAGCCACCGGTAGCCAGTGACGCCGGGATGGGCCAGGGAGTCCAGAACCCAGGCGGGCAGGAACACCAGCGGCCCATGCAGATTGAAGATGTCCTGATATAAACGCCCGCCGGCCGCCATCATCCGCGCGGCGACGATGGTTTCGGTTTCGTCTTCCCAGAGCCGGTAATCCAGGAGCGCGATTTGTTGATACAGCACGACAGCCATGGCTGCGAGCACGAGCATCGCCCACCCAACCGGCCTGTCGCCCCAGGAGAGAAATCGGTGCGCATTTTTTCGTGGCGCTGAAACAGCCGTCGATGGCGAAAATGATTGTAAAAATGACACGATTAATACACCCGTGTCACACGGAGACCTTGAGAATGCATGTTGCCCATTAACGGCACTCCTAACGTCCATTCATCCGCCACGCAACAGAATTCCCGCTGGTCGAACGCCCGTCTCCCTGAAAGAATGTATGAGTCTGGTTGCACTTTTCCACCGTCAGTCAACCGGGTTCGTGGATTTCTCACGTGGAAATTGTGAAATGTCAAGATGAATGGCATCGTGCTTCAGGGAACGGGCATGGCGGGCCCGGTATCTCCTGAAAGTCTCTGCTGTCCTGATGGTGTTGTGTTCCCGTCTACTCCGTCAGATCAGCTCCGGTCAAAGGAGACGGACCCGCCATGACCCTCTCAGGCCATGCGCGCGGCCTTTCCTGCTCCTCGCCCATGCTCCTCGCCCATGCTTCCCGGCCGGCGCATGCCTCCATCTGGTGCCTCCGCTCCCGGCATGCTCTATCATCATCCCTCGAACCATCCCATTAGCGCCACAAGGGAACGTCCCATGAAAGCCGCCGACGCCATCGTCGAAATCCTGAAACGGGAGGGAGTGACGACGCTGTTCTGCTTCCCCACCACCTCGATCATCGAGAACGCCGTCGCGGGCGGCATCCGCCCGATCATCTGCCGTCAGGAACGGGTCGGCGTGGACATGGCCGACGGCTACGCGCGCGTCACCAACGGCAAGCCGCCCGGCGTGTTCGCCATGCAGTACGGACCCGGATCGGAGAATGCCTTCCCCGGCATCGCCACCACCTATTCGGACAGCGTGCCGGTGCTGTTCCTGCCGCTGGCGCACGCGCGCGACCAGTCGCAGGTGTTTCCGACCTTCTCCTCGCGCCGCACCTATGAATCCGTCACCAAACAGGTCGAGGAAATCATCGTCCCCGGCGCCACCGAGGCCGCGATGCGCCGCGCCTTCAGCGCCCTGAAGAACGGCCGCGCCGGGCCGGTGATGGTCGAGGTGCCACGCGATGTCGTCGATCTCGACATCGGCACCGACACACTGGGCTACAGACCCGCGCCGCCCACCCTGTCCGCGCCCAACCCCTCCGACGCGGACGAGGCGGCCAAATTGCTGCTGGCCGCGCGCTCCCCGATCATCCTTGCGGGCCAGGGCGTGCTGTACGCCGAGGCCTCAGCGGAACTGGTGCAACTGGCGGAACTGCTCCAGGCGCCGGTGATGACCACGGTGGACGGCAAAAGCGCCTTCCCCGAGGACCACGCTTTGGCGCTCGGTTCCGGCGGCAACACCTTCACCGGGCCGGGACGGCTGTTTCTCCACACCAAGGCGGACCTGATCTTCGGCATCGGCTGCGGCTTCACCAAACATCCGCTGACCACGCCCGCGCTGCCCAAAGACATCCGCATCATCCACGGCACCAACGATCCGCGCGACCTGCACAAAAGCTACACCACCGAGGTGGCACTTCTGGGCGACGCGAAGCTGATCCTCGGCGCGGTCATCGCCGCGGTGAAGGACCGTCTGGGCGGCAAACTGCCCAACCGCTCCCCCGCCGCCGAGATCGCCGCCGAACGCGCCGTGTGGCTGGCGCGGTGGGAGGCGAAGCTGCATTCAAAGGAAGCGCCGATCACGCCCTATCACGTGATGAACGAGTTCATCCGTGTGGTCGATCCGGCGGGCGCGATCGTAACACATGATTCCGGCAGTCCGCGCGACCAGTTGCTGCCCTTCTACGTGGCGACGAAACCGCGCGGCTATCTGGGCTGGGGCAAGTCGCACCAGCTTGGCACCGGGCTTGGCTTCGCCATTGGCGCCAAGGTCGCGGCGCCGGACAAATTTTGCGTCAACTTCATGGGCGACGCAGCGTTCGGCATGACCGGCCTCGACTTCGAGACCGCCGTGCGCGCGAACATCCCCTATCTGACCATCGTGCTCAACAATTCCACGATGGCGATCGAGATCCCGCACATGAAACTCTCCCACGATCTGCACAAGGCCCGCGATCTGGGCGGCAACTACGCTGGCCTGGCCCGCGAACTCGGCGGCTGGTCCGAACGGGTGTCCGATCCCAACGATGTCGCGGGCGCCATCCTGCGCGCCAAACGCAGGACCGAGGAAGGCCATACCTGCCTGCTGGAATTCATCACCAGCGCCGAGACCGCCTTTTCCCATCGCAACGGAGGCGCCGCATGAGCGAGGAGTTTCTCGTCCGGGTGGAGGACGGCGTCGCCATCCTCACCCTCAACCGTCCCGAGCGGCTGAACGCGCTGACCCGTTCGATGCTGTCCGGGCTGCGGACGCATCTCGCGGCGCTGGCGGAAGACCCCGCGATCGGCTGCGTCGTGCTGACCGGCGCCGGCCGCGCCTTCTGTTCGGGCGGCGATGTCGCGGCGCAGGCGGCGGCGGCGGGAAAGTCGGAACAATCGCCCGAGCAGCGCGCCGACAGCCTGCGCGCCAGCATGGCCGCCTCCGAATTGCTGCACGGCATGCCCAAACCCACCATCGCCATGGTCAACGGCGTCGCGGCGGGCGCGGGCATGTCGCTCGCTTTGGCCTGCGACCTGCGCCTCGCCGCTGAGTCGGCGCGCATGACCACTGCCTTCGCCAAGGTCGGATTGTCGGGGGATTACGGCGGCACGTATTTCCTGACCCAACTGGTGGGGCCGTCGAAGGCGCGGGAGTTGTATCTCACCGCCGAACTGCTCGACGCGCCCCGGCTGCTGGCGCTGGGGCTGGTCACACGGGTCGTGCCGGACGCGGACCTGCTGGCGGAGACGATGACGCTGGCGAAACGGTTCGCGGGCGGGCCGCGCATGGCCTACCGCTACATCAAGCGCAACCTGAACGTGGCCGAGGTGGGCGGCCTGTCCGCCACGCTCGACTCCGAGGCGTACGGGATGCTGCGCTGCCGCGAGACCGCCGACCACGCCGAGGCGGCGCGGGCCTTCGTGGAGAAACGGCCGCCGGTTTTCTCGGGGCGGTAAGGGGCACCGGCCATGGCTTCCACCCTTGACCATCTCGAGAAGACCCTGGCCGCCGCCTACCGCAAGGAGTTCGACCAGGAGGAAAACATCTGGCGCTCCCTGCCCTTCTTCGCGGCCACCCTCGCGCTGGAACTGGGCGCGATTTATCAGATCGCCGGGCATTTGCCGGGACGGAATATTGCTGCGTGGTAGGTACTATGGGCTGTATCGTCATCGCCGCACTCGCGACCCTGGCGGCCCTCGGGTTCCTCGCCGCCTCGATCTTTCTCGCGAAATTCCACTACATCGCGGCGGAACCCTTTGCTGCTCGATTACGCGGAGGGGCTGGACAGCGACGAGGAGCAAGCCATTGCTGACGGGGAAACCGACCCGGTCGATGCGCTTGCCACACTCAAAAAAGTCCTGGCACGGCAATATGCCAACGCGACGCATCACAATCGCCAGATCAATCAACGGCGGGCTTTGTGGCGGTCTATGGCGGGTCTGGCGACACTGATCGCGGTTTTGGCGATACTCGCCCTGGTGGCGATCACGACCGCATACCATATCCCAAAAAATTGATCACATCAGGAGTAGGCATGACGGAGATCAGTCCACGGAAATCCGGGAGTCTGAAACCAGAAGTCAAGGCCACTGAGCAAAAACGCCCGCTCGCCGCTCGTCCACCCCCACCGATGCGGGTGGTCACGAAAGGCTGGTGGACGCTAAAGGAGGAAACAGCTTCAGTGGAAGCGTTGGAGCAAGAGGACCGGGATGAGCAAAAGCAACCCTGATTCCGCGCTTTCCATCACACCACTGGCCAACCGGTCGCGGAACCCGGTGCCGCCGGCGTGAAGTCAGCCGTGCTCAGCGGATCGGAGGATGGTCATTTGATTTCCACATCGCCAACGCCCCAACGGGAAGCACGCGAGCCACCGCCCATGCGGTCTGCCTTGCATGGGTATGCTGCCTTCGTGGCAGCGATGGCACCCGCGCTTCTGATGGTTTGCGGTGCCTCCATGGCCTGCGTGGGAGGGCGTTGGTTCAGGCCGAAATGATCCAATGCGGGTCGTGCCGGACGCGCACCTGCTGGCGGAGACGATGACGCTGGCGAAGGGCTTCGCGCATGGCGTACCGCTACATCAAGCACAACCTGAACGTGGCCGAGAGAGGCAACCTGTCGGACACACTCGATTCCGAGGCCTACGGGATGCTGCGCTGCCGGGAAACCGCCGATCACGCGGAAGCGGCGCGGGCGTTCGTGGAAAAACGCCCGCCGGTATTCCAGGGACGGTGAGTGTGCCAGGGACGGTGAGGTCCGCTGGCGCGACGGTCAAACGCCGCGGCGGCGAAGCAGGCGCAAGGCGAACAAGGCACCGCCGAACAATCCCATGGTGCCCGGCTCCGGCACCGCGGACACGGCCGCGAACGTGAACTCGGTGACCGCGACGCCGTTCTGCACGATGCCGGTCAGCGTATTGACATTGCCGCCATTCGCGCTTTGTTCCGAGAACATCAGCGTTCCCGTGGCCTGGCCCTGGGCGTCGATCGGGTACGTTCCGCCAGACACGTCGAACACGCGGATATCGACGACCAGATTGCCCGCCGCCGGATTATACACGAACGCCGTCGTGAACGGGATCGAAACCTGAAACTGTCCCACGCTTCCCGGAACGGGCGCCGAGGCCACGGCCGGCAAGGTCAGGGCGCCGTTGAAATCGACCGTGTCGTTCGCGCCCACGTTACTGGCGAAGGTCGAGGAAAGACTCGTCGCGGCGATGGTCGAGAGGTCCACCTGGACATGGGGGAAGGTGAAACCCGCCCCCGCGCTTCTGGGGCGGAAGGCGATCCCGGTGATCTGCACGGGGCCGCTCAGCGACGAAAACATCGTGCTGCTGAAAAGCTGCTGGATGCGGGTCGAACTGTTCGTGGTGTTGAAGGGAGAAGTGAAGAACTGCCCATTTCCCGCCGCGACGCCAAGTCCGGGCGGCGCCACCACCGTCCCGGCATGCGCCATGCCATGCAGCGCGCCCAACGCGACGATCATGCCTTGTATCATGCGTTTCATAAATTTTCTCCTAAAAAAGATATAACTGACTGAAATTTATCGCACGCGGAGGAGATTAATGCAAGTTTCAATGATGTCTGGAAACGACAGGACGGTTTGTCACCCGAAACGGACATATGCGCCGGGCGACAGGCGGCTCCATGGTTTCGTATCAGAGCGTGATCACCCTGGGCGGAACGCCAACAGGATGTGAATCACCTGATCGAACAAAGAGACGGAGCACTTTCATCGTTTCTGGTCAGGATGAAAGTGTTCTGATACGCTACACGATCAACCGGCTGGCGTGTCCCACTTCCGCCGTCTCCCTGACCTGTCCGGGATCCATACGCGGCACCGTGCCGGTTCGCCTTCTGACAGGCCGGGAGTAGCGGCGGAGGATGATCGTCGAGCAGCGTCCTTGGGTACCCTGACCTCACCGCCGGTCGAGACTGAACCGGCCAGCGCCGAACGCCACCACCTGCAAGAACCCGCCCGCCATGCACAGATTCTTCATGAAGTGAATCATCTGCCCCCGGTCGCCGGGCGCGTAATGGGCGGCCAGGGCCGTCGCCACGCACCACACCGCCAGCACCAGCGCCATCCAGCGCGCCCGCCAGCCCAGAAGAAAAGCGATGCCGACGCCGATCTCCACCACCAGCGTCACCGCGTAAGCGGCCCCTGGAATCGGCAGGCCGAGTTTGGCGAAATATGCCATGGTGGCGGGGGCGGCCATCGCCTTGTTGATGCCGCCCTGAATGAAGATGGCCGCCATCAACACCCGGCCCAGAAGCGAAACCCAGGGGGACAAGGTTTCCATGGATGAGTTACCCAACGATTTCAGTGCCCGCGAAGAAGAAGGCGATTTCAGTGGCGGCGTTGTCCGCGCTGTCCGAGCCATGAACGGAGTTCGCCTCGATGTTTTCCGCGTACTGGGCGCGAATGGTCCCGGCGGCGGCTTTCTTCGGGTCGGTGGCGCCCATCACGTCGCGGTTGCGGGTGACGGCGTTCTCGCCCTCCAGCACCTGCACGACCACCGGACCAGAGGTCATGAATGTCACCAGATCGCGGAAGAAGGGGCGTTCCTTGTGCACGCCATAGAACGCCTCGGCCTGCGCCGTGGTCATATGCAGGCGCTTTTGCGCGATGACTCGCAGGCCGGCCTCCTCCAGGCAGGTGATGACCTTGCCGGTGAGGTTGCGCCGCGTGGCGTCCGGTTTGATGATGGAAAAAGTGCGCTCGATCGCCATGGTCGCTCCTTGAGGGGCCTCGTCGTTTGAGGGGGCTCGTCTGGGACGGGCGTGTAGACGCTCCGGCGCATTCCCGGCAAGGGTGGGCCCTCACGGACGAGGCCGCGCATGTCTGACGATACCCTTCACGCCGCCGCGGGACCGGACGGCCAGCCGCCGCCGCTGCCGCTGACCGTGCTGCTGCTGCGGCTGTCCGTCTGGCTTCCCCGGCCATTGCGCGCCGCGGCGACCGAGGCGCGGGTCACACTTCTGGCGCAGTTCCTGATGTTCGGGATGGCCGGGCTGGTGGGGTTCGTGATCGATACGATCACGGTCTACGCGCTGCGCCACTGGGTGGGGCTGTACGTCGCGGGTATCCTCGCGTATTTCACGGCGGCCACGGGCACCTGGTTCTGCAACCGGCTCTGGACCTTCCGCGGCCAGGGAGCGGGCATCGCATGGTATGTCCAATGGGGGCGCTTCCTGACCGCCAACCTCGCGGGCTTCGTGATCAACCGCGGATTGTACGCCCTGCTGGTGACGGTCTGGGCGCTGGCGGCGCGGGAGCCGGTGATCGCCGTTTTCGCCGGCGCGCTGGCGGGGATGGCGTTGAACTTCAATTTATCCCGCAAGATGGTGTTCCGGTGAGGGCCCGCCCAGAAAGTTTTCGAACTGACTCACAGGGCAAACTTCATCCCCCGGCGATGATGGCATGGGAACCACGCGGTCGCGCCCTGAAGAACCTCTGAGCCTCTGAGTCACTTGCTGTCTCCCAGGTGTATCCTTTTCCCCCCTGGCATGGGCAGCGCGAACAAGCACTCCCTCCAACGCTCTCCCACCGGGTTCGTTGTCTGTTCCCTCGTCTCTCCCGCCGGGCGGAGAAAATTCGCCCCCGGCCCTACAGCCGTGTTTCGCGTTAACCATTTCCTCATTCCTTTCGAGGGAAATGACCCCGCGACCCCATTAACGCGGCGGTTTCATGCTGGATCTCCCCCTTGCCCCACGTGACCGGACGGCCGCCGGAAGGGCGGCGCCGGAAAGCGAGGCGCCCCACGCCTCCGCGTCCTGGCAGCCGCGGCTGGTGCTGGTGCCGGTGTGGCGGCTGGACGCGCGGGCGCGGCTGTTCAAGCGCCTGGTCGATCTCAGCCTCGCGCTGACGGTGCTGCTGTTGTGCGCGGTGCCGGCGGCGTGCCTCATGCTGGCGATCCGGCTGGAAAGTCCGGGACCGGTCCTGTTCCGCCAGCCGCGCGTGGGTCTGCATGGCCGGATTTTCACATTGCTGAAGTTCCGCACGATGCGCGAGCACGCCGCGCCGCGCGGCGTGCTGCGTCAGGCGACCCGGCACGACCCGCGCGTGACACACATCGGCCGCTGGCTGCGCCGCTGTTCGCTGGATGAACTGCCGCAGATCCTTAACGTGCTGCACGGCGACATGTCGTTGGTCGGGCCGCGCCCGCACGCGCCAGGCACGCGGGCGGGCGGGCGGTTGTTCGAGGAAGTCAGCCATCGCTACACCACCCGCCATTGCGTCAAGCCGGGCATGACCGGTCTGGCGCAGGTGCGCGGCTGGCGGGGTGAGACCGACACCGAGGAAAAATTACTCCGCCGCATCGAATGCGATCTCGAATACATCGCCACCTGGTCGGCGCGGCTCGACCTGGCCATCATTTGGCTGACCATCGGCTCCGTATTGAAAAACCCTGATGTTTATTAAAGGAAATCCTGTCATGCCGGTGGCGGTCGAGCGGCTGGCCCAGAAGGCCATTCTACCAGGGAAAGCACCCGGCTGGTCCGTGGAAGCGCCCCCGCGCCAGCCCGCGGTGGCGGTGCTCATTCCTTGCTTCAACGAGGAAGCCTCCATCGGCAAGGTGGTGACGGATTTTCGCGCGGCGCTGCCGGACGCGACGGTGTTCGTCTACGACAACAACTCGACCGATGGCACCGCCGCCGCCGCGCGGGAAGCGGGGGCCACCGTGCGGGCCGAGGCGTTGCAGGGCAAGGGCC
>JAYVCG010000545.1:0-6901 GCA_043750075.1 Acetobacteraceae bacterium
TGGTGCGCCGCAGAGCGAGGCAATGCACCGCTTCCTCGATGTCGTAAACAGCGGCGGGGAAATACATCTCGACCATCGCGCCGAACGGCGGCTCGTCATCGGGGGGACGCACCGCGGACGGCAGCAGCACGATCCGGGTCAGCGCGAGTTCATCCCGCAGCCGCGTGACCAGATCCTCCAATGCCGTGACGAACGCGTGCACCGTCATCGTCCCCGCCTCCGCCTGACGGATCAGACGATGCAGGGAACCGGCGGAGAACACCGCGTGCAACGCCGCCAGCGGCTCCGCCAGCGCGCGCAACGGCTCAAGCGCGGCCCGCGGCACTTTATCGCCAGGGATTTTGCCGCCGGAGACTTTGTCGCCAGGGCTTTTATCACCGGGGCTTTTATCACCGGGGACTTTGCCGCCGCCCAGACCATCGGCGGAGCATGCCTCGGTGGCGCTGTGCAGCAGCACCGTCACCCGCATGTAAGCCCGCGCCTTGGTCAGCAAACTGCCGGCGGGCGCGGGCTGTTCGGCAGGCGCGGCATCGTGCGCCAGGACGGTGGCGGCCGGTTCCTCCACCGGTGGGGTCAGACGTTCGCGATGCAACACGGCCGCCGCCGCCTCATTGTCGGAACGGCGGCTGAGTTCGATCCCATCCGTATCGACGATGTGCCGCCACGCTTCCCCGTCCGTGTCCACGGTCAGCACGGCGATCTCGCCACCATCGCCGTTCCGCCAGGCATCCAGCACCGTGCGCGCCTCATAGGTCCCGGCATAGCGGACCCAGCGCCGCTGGTCTTCGGTGATATCCAGGGAAGACCCAAGGGGAACGTCAATGGGAGTGCCCGTGGGGGGAGTGCCCGTGGGGGGAGTGCCGATGGGAGTGCCGATGGAAGAACCAGCCGGGGAACCGGTGAGGGAAGCCGGGACATAAGGGGCGCTGCGCAGTCCCTCCCCCTCCCGGCGCAGCACCAGCAACGTCCGCTCCCCCCGTTTGCGGGCGATCACGCAAAACCCCTGATCGTCCAGACGGGTCTCATGGACGATGAGATCCTGTGTCCTGGCCGCTTGCTCCACCGCCGCCGCGAGATCGGGCGGCGGCAGCAGCCTCGCGCTCAGTTGGGGAAAGGCCCCCGCGAGCACGAAAGCCACGGTGCCGTGCCAGCCGACACCGCAGCCGATCTCGCTGCCGTCCCCGCGCCGCGCGTGGACGATGCCGCTCAGGCCCAGAAGATCCTCGAACAAGGTGGGCGCCCGCCGGTCCAGGATCACCGCGCCGGAGCCCAGGAAGGCGTGGACCGCGGCGTCCTCGCCGGCGAAACCCGTGGCGTCCGGATCGTCGGCGCCGGGCAGGTCCGCGTCCGGGTCCGCGTCCGGGTCCACTGGCGCTTCCACGAGGCGGCCATCCCGCAACGCCTGATACTGACGCACGCAGCACGCCGCGCCGGTGAATTCGACCCGCGCGGCCTTGCCATGCAAGGGGCCATCGGCGCCGCCGCGCCGCCGCTCCAGCACGCCTTCCCGCACCAGACCCGCCTCGTCGAGCGTCTCCCGGATCACCAGCACTGAAACGGACAGCCGCTCCACCCCCGCCAGATCGCGGTCGAGCAGCCAGTGTTCGAAGAACGTCTCATCCCGCCGTTCCGCTTCCCCTGGCAACACGTAACCGGAAGCGTCCCGCTGGTCCTCCTCCGTGGTCGCCCCCGTGGTCGTTCGGTAAATGACATGACAGGTGGGCGCGGGCGCGACTCCCTTCAAAGCCGCGAGCCGTGCCGCGAGCTGAGGCGCCGTCCAGATTTCATTCTCGTCAAAATTGTTCATCACGGATGGGCCGGGCGGTTCCTGACCACCAGGCGAGGGTTGGCTGGTGATCATCATGCACACTCGCTCATTCCTTTCATCGTGACAAGTCGAATAAAAAATACAATTTCCAGGCCGCGTGAGAGACCTCTGATCCGCTTCCCGCTCTTTTCACACAGCGGGGCGAACAGCGTGTCTCCTGATACCCTTAACGAGACTGTGCGTGAAAAAAGAAAAGCAATGCGATGGTACTCCCAAATTCGCGGCATGAGGACACGAAAGTGGAGAAACCGGGTGAAAGAGTCCCCAATCGAACGCCGTTCCGGACCAGGAGCATCCTTCCGGGGAACGGCTGGGTGCATCGGTTCCCGGCGGATAATACCCGTCATGGTTGTCCATGCCTGGCCGCCGCTTTCCCCGTGGCGCCGTGTGGTGATGCGGTGTCCAGAAGCATTCTCACCATGGCATTAGCCAGCGTCTGGCCTGGCCGCTGGCTAATGCCACGGTGAGAATGCTCGCGCCCCTCCATCCGGCGGGGCATCCGCCGGGACGCACCCGCGCGAAACCGCATGACCTTGTCTGGCGTCAGAGGAACGCCCAGACCAGCGCCGTCCATTCCTCCGCCGTCGTGCCCGCCGCCGGTTCCTTTCCCGCGCGGTTGTACCAGTATCGCGCGTTGGACAGATCGCCCTCGACCCGGTGCAGATAGGCATGCACGAGGGCGCCGCCGCTGGTCTTGTCCCCCTGCGCGCATTCATGGGCGCGCTTCCAGTCGCCCTTCGCCTCCCACCACAAGGTCTGGAGAGGCGGGCTGAGACCAGGCGGCGGTTCGGCCGCCCCGGTCGAGTCGCGGAACGCGGACGGGTCGAGGGTGGATGGTTGCATTTCGGGCGGCCTCCTTCCTCATCAGCAGGTGTTGCGACTTCCGCACCGCGCTGTCCAGAGTGGTCAGCACGGGTTTGCCTCTCCGCCACCACCAGCGCCTGGGCGCGGGGCAGCGCCCAGGTCTTCCTTGCCTCCAAATAACAGCCCCAAAAAACCCCCGCATGACGTTTCCATTATACCCGCGTTCGAAACTCCCTATGCTCATCCCACCCGCCCCCATCCGGACCGGGCTTTCGCAACCAGCCGAACCCATTAACTCCGGGACAGGGAAACGACATGAGCCAGGCACAAACCGCCCCACCACGGCCCATCCTGGAATACGACGGTACCATCGGCGAACTCTATGGTATCTTCCTGAAAAACCTGCTGCTGACCATCATCACACTGGGCTTTTACCGCTTCTGGGCCATCACCCGACTGCGCCGCTACCTCTGGTCGCACACACGGTTCGAGGGCACCCGCTTCGCCTACACCGGCACGGGCAAGGAACTGTTCATCGGCTTCCTCATCGCGATGGGCCTCCTGCTCCTGCTGTTCTCCCTGATGATCGGACTGATCGTGGGCCTCACGATGATCCACCCGTTCCTGGCCGTCCTGGCGGTCTTCCTGGTCATCCCCCTTTATGTCCTGCTGTTCGTGCTGTTCGGCGCGGCCCGGTATTCCGCGCAACGCTACCGGCTGAGCCGCACCGAATGGCGCGGCATCCGCGGCGGCATGACCGGCTCCGCCCTGCGCTACGGCCTCGCCATGCTGCTCTACACCCTGGGCGTCATCTTCACGCTGTATCAGTTGGTGCCCTGGATGCAGGTGGGGCTCGCGCGGCGGCGGATCAACACCAGCCAGTTCGGCGCCATCCCGTTCCGTTTCGAGGCACGCGGCGCCACCCTCTACCCCATATGGCTCGCCACCATCGCCGGACTGCTCCTGCTCATGGCCCTGATCGGAGGCGTTTGCTCCGCCCTCACCTGGGATACGCTGAAACCCCTCATGGACAACACACTCACCGGCTGGCGGCGCGACAATGCGCTGGTCGAGATCGTGCTGGTGTTCATGGCCGGTCTGTTCGTGTTCGGCCTGCTCGGAGGGCTCCTGGGGACATGGTACTGGACCCGGATGATCCGCCTCATCATGGGCAACACGACCCTGGACAACCTGCGATTCAGCAGCACCGTCACGCCCGGCGGCCTGTTCTGGTTCTGGGTCAGCAACGGCCTGATCCTGCTGCTGACGGCGGGACTCGGATTGCCAATCGCGTTGCACCGCGCGATGCGCTTCATCACCCAGACCACCTTCATGAGCGGACAAATCAACGCCACGGCCCTGGCGCAAAGCAGGCTGACCCCGCCCCGCACCGGCGAGGGATGGCTGCAAATGCTCGACCCCGGCATCCTCTGAATGTCCATCGGCGAAGCGTACCGGGCGGACCGGTCACGCGCCTTTTCCCGGTCACGCGCTTTTCCCGGTCACGCGCTTTTCATGGACCATGCCGGGCGGATGGAAGGGCAAGACCTCACCACGGAGCACACGAAGAACCACGAAGCCGCACGGAGATCAGCCCATGAAACGAGGGACGAGGCACACGCCCGAACCAGGAACGCACAGTACAACCGTGTTTCCTTGCTCTGTGCGCCTTCGTGGTTCTCCGTGAACTCCGTGGTGAAACGCTTGCGCGCTTTTTCAGCCCGCTCCGGCGGGAACCTGAAGGCAAACCGGTCCATCAGATCTTTCCGGAAGCACATCCTCCGGCACGCGAAAGGAATGACCGCTGCCCGCACCGCGCTTCCATGATGGCATTGTCGGCGCCACCCACGCCGCGCGCCTCTCCCTGAACGCCACCACCCTCAGCATCCTGAGCGAGGACGGCGTCCCCCTCGCCGCCTGGCCGCTGTCCCAGGTGAAAGCGGCGGCGGAGGTGGACCCGGATGGGGTGACGAGAGTGACCGCGCGGGGATTTCCGGGCGTGCTGCTGGTCGATGACGGCCTGAGCCTGGCGATGCTGCGCCAGGCCGGTCTGCGGCTGCCCAGGGCACGCACGGCCAAACGATGGCATTCGGCCGGGCTGACGGCGGGCGCGGCGACGGTGCTCGGTGCCGGCGCGTTGCTGCTCAACATCCTGCCCCAATGGATCGCCCCCCTGATCCCGCCGGCGTGGGAGCGTCAGCTTGGCGGGCCCGCCGAGGCCCTGCTCGCCGGGTCGGCCGCGCGCTGCGCCGGTCCCGAGGGACAGGCCGCCCTCGATCGTCTCGTCGAGCGGTTGCGCGCGGCGGGGGCTGCCGCCATGCCGGTCGAACTTTCGGTGCTGGACAGCGGGATGGTCAACGCCTTCACCCTGCCCGGCGGCAAGATCCTGGTGATGCGCGGTCTGATCGCCGCCGCGGAAGATGGCGCCGAACTGGCGGGCGTCATCGCGCATGAACTCGGCCATGTGGCGCATCGCGACTCCACCACCATGCTGATCCGGGGTCTCGGCCTGTCCCTTCTGCTGCACGCCATCGGCCTGGGGGAGACCGGCACCCTCACCGAGGGGGCGGCCAGTCTGCTGACCCTGGCGCATGGCCGCGCCGCCGAGACCGCGGCCGATGACGCGGCGCTGTCGGTGCTGACGGCATCCGGGCTGCGGGCGGACGGGCTCAGCCGGTTCTTCGCCCATGCCCGGACCTTCGGGCCTGCCCCTGCCCCTGACGGGAAAAACGATGCCCAGGCGCCAGGGGGGGAACAACGGGCGGAACAACGGGGGGCGAAACCGCTGCCTTCTTTGGACTGGTTGTCCACGCATCCCTCCAACGAGACGCGGCGGGAAAGAACGGCGCGGCCGCCGGTGGGGGAGATGCCCTTCACCGAGGCGGAGTGGCGGGCGATCCGGACGATGTGCGAAAGGAAGTGAGGCTGGAGTCTCCACCGCGGGACGGTGCCAGGCCATGACGCGGAAAGCACAGGGACGCGGAAAGCACGGGGGCGCGGAAAGCACGGGGGCGCGGAAAGCACGGGGCGCGGAAAGCACGGGGACGAGGCGAAAAGCCCCCTGGGATCAGCCCTTTTCTTGCAACAGTTCCGCCCGGATCGCCTCCAGTTCCTTTTGGCGGACGGCATCGGTTTTCGGAAAGCGTGATTTCAGGCGTGACAGGGTATCGACGACGATTTGCGAGACGATCAGCCGGGCGTTGCGTTTGTCATCGGCGGGGACGATGTGCCAGGGCGCGTGTTTCGTGCTGGTGGCGCTCAGGCAATGCTCATAGGCATTCATGTAATCGTCCCAGAACGTCCTTTCCTTGATGTCCCCGGCATTGAACTTCCAGTTTTTCTGAGGTTCCTCGATGCGGGCGAGGAAACGGTCGCGCTGTTCTTCCTTCGACAGATGCAGGAAGAATTTGACCACCTGTGTGCCGCTGGAGTGCAAATGCCGTTCCAGATTTTTGATGGAACGGTAGCGGCGCCGCCAGACGTCCTTCAGGTCGTCCGGCACTTTCGGCAGGCTCTCGGACCGCAGGATCTCGGGATGCACGCGGACGATCAGGACTTCCTCGTAATAGCTGCGGTTGAAGATGCCGATGCGGCCGCGTTCGGGCAGATCGCGGGTGCAGCGCCAGAGGAAATCGTGATCCAGTTCCTGCGGGCTGGGATGTTTGTAACTGAACACCTGACAGCCCTGCGGGTTGATCCCCGACATCACGTGCCGGATGACGCCATCCTTGCCGGCCGCGTCCATCGCCTGGAAAATCAACAGCACGGCATGGGTATTGGCGGCGTACAGACGCTGTTGCAACTGGTCCAGCGCATGGGTCTGGCCAGCGAGCTGTGTGCCGTAATCTTCCTCCGACGCATAGAAAGGATCGACGCGGGTGGGGCGGTGCTTCAGCGTGATCGTCTCGTCCTCGCGGACACGGAACGGTTTTATGTCGATGGCCATGAGGGGAAGTCTCGACCGCTTTGGGCCGGCGGGCAAGCGGGAAACCATCCGCGCCGGGGTGATCGCCGGAAGGCAATCACCATTCCTGGACTCAGGCCGGCGGGCTGGTGTGGTGGAGGGAAAGACATTTCGCCGCGGATGCGCGCGAATGCACGCGGATAAGGGGAGCGGACGCACGGCCCGTGCCACCACTCGAGAACATCCGCGTCCATCCGCCCGTTCACACCAGCCGCGCCTGACGCACGGCGGCGGCGATGAACCCGGCGAACAAGGGATGCGGATCGAAGGGCTTCGATTTCAGTTCCGGATGATACTGCACGCCG
>JAYVCG010000546.1:0-2823 GCA_043750075.1 Acetobacteraceae bacterium
ATGGAGATTTCCGTTGACGCGCGCGGTTCGGAATATGTCATCAAGGAAACGACCCACGGCATCGCTTATCACACGTTCCAAAGTCCGGACACCGCCAGCCGGGAAACAGTGTTCGCGCAACAGAGCGCCCGGCTGCGCTTCCCGCGGCGCAAACTGATGGAAGACGTGGCGGACGGCGAGAAAATCTTCGTCGTCAAACGTCTCGATCCGCTCCGTCCCGAGGAAGTGCTCCCCCTCTACACCGCCCTCAACGATCTGGGCCGCAACTGGCTTTCATGGGTGGTGCCGGCCGATCCGGCGCACCCGCCCGGCATGGTGGAAATCCTGCTGCCAGGCCTGTTGCGTGGCCACGTGGACCGTTTCGCCCCCAATGAAAACGCCCACGGCATCTCCCTCTCCCCCTGGGCCGCCCTGTGCGCGGCGGCCCAGGGGGAGTAGCATGGGCGGTGGCATTTGTTGAGCCAGCCGCCGCGCGAAAAACGCATCACCTGAAACGAACCGCCGCGGAACGGACACGGCGCGCTCTTTCCACGAGCCTTGAAACCGCCGCCGCTCATGACCATCTCGCCCAACGCCGTGGTGTTTCGTGCGCCGCGCGACGGGCGGAGGAAGACGGGGCGCGCGGCGCCGTGCGTTCCGTGCGGATGATCAAGGGAGCGTACAGCCTGACCGCGATGAACCGTCACGCCGAAACCGCCCTTGTTCCGCGCGGCGCGAACCCCCAAAACGGACTGATCCTCACAGCGGACGCGCCACGATGACGATGCGGTGTTCGTGCGCCGCCTTTCAGGAACGTTCTTTTTCATGACCGGCCATCACGGCCGCTTTTGTTTTCATTCACTAAGGAATTACACATGCGTTGGTTACTGGCGCCATTTTTGGCGCTGTCCTGCCTTCTGGGCGCGGAGGCCGCCGCCGCGACGGTCACGCCCCTCCCCACGCCTGAGATCTGGTTCGTTCCCCCTCAGGTGAAAGACGGCCACCTGGTGTTCCAGAGCGCCGCGGCCTGGCCCGAGGCGGTCAAGAAAGTCTCGATGATCATGCTGGTGGCCGAGGTCGTCCGCCGCACCCCCGTGGCCGAGGTCGCGGTGATCGGCGCCTTCGCCAAACGCCATGGGATCAAACTCAGCATCGTGCTGCAATCGATCGCCAAGTACGAGCACCAGACCTGTGGCGGGATCGAGGGATACAGTTATCCTGGCGAAATGAAAGAGGCGGTTCAGGTTCTCCACGACGCGGGCGTGCAGATCGACACGGTCGTCATGGACGAGCCGGTATGGTTCGGTCATTACGACAGGCAACCCGGCGCCTGTCATGTGCCCTTGCCGGAACTCGTGGACCGCGTGTCGCTGGTCGTGAAAGAGGCGCTCGATTTCTATCCGCGCGCCCGGCTCGTGCAGATCGAGCCCATTCCAGACGTGACGGACAATCCCGGCTGGCGGCTCGCCCTGACGGCTTTCCGCAATGGCATGGCGTTGAAACTCGGCCGCCGGATCACCGACATCCAGCTCGATGTGAACTGGAACAATCCGTCCTGGAAACAGGCGATGCGGGACATGCAAGGCTTTCTGCGGCAGCAGAACATGGGGATCGGCGTTTTTTACAACGGCACGGACCAGGACATGAGCGATCCGGAATGGTTCGCCCGCGCCATCCGCAATTTCGAGATCGTCGAGGGCACTCTGGGCATTGTCCCCACGCAGGTTTTGTTCACCTCGTGGCACCGGTTCGGTGTGACCAACCTGCCGGAGACCGTTCCCAATACGCAAACCTGGCTGATTAATCGTTATGTCCGGGAAACCACAAGGCTTTGGGTGGGATTTCAGGGCGTGGGCGCGCGTGGCCGGTTGACGACGGCGCGTGGCGCGCCGGTCGCCAACGCGACGGTGCGTGGTTTCGTGCCAGGCGTGGATTTCTCCAGACCCTTGCCGGAAAGGGTGGTGGAGGATCTCGTGCCCGCCAACGCGGCGACCGCGATCATCGCGTTCCGGTTGAACACGGAATGCCGTTGCGACGGGCCGAACGATGTTTTGATCGGTGCTTTGAAGTATGAGGAAATCCTGGGCGGGACGGCGCGCAAGACCTTTGCTTTTTCCAGTGCCTCCGCGATGTATGGCCAGGTGATGGTTGATGGGGAAATGGTGGGCGGCACGCGCGTCACCCGCTTGATCGCCGAGGCCGGGCAGGCTTTCGCGCCCAATTCCGACGTGTTCGCGGTGACGGCTGGCGCGCGCTACCGGTTCACCGTTCCGGCGGCGTCGGTGGGGGGGAGCGGGTGGTATGGCAATGCCATCATCATCTGGATCGATCGAAGCGGGAATGGGATTGACCGGGTGTTCGTCACGCCTGACGCGGGCCGTGTGCTGACCTCGAGCGCGGTGACGGACGCGGATGGAAAGTTCGTGTTGCCGCGGCTGCCGAGAAGCGGACCAGGCGCGGCGCCGGTGACGGTGGAATTCGATGGGGGGGATACTTACCATCCGGTGGTGTGGAGTCCGGGGCGTTGAACGGGTAAGCGCGGGCTGAACCCGCCAGGAGGGCGCCGCCCTCCTGGCCCTCCCGCCAAGGGCTCGCCCTTGGAACCACTTTATTGGAGGGGGTCCAGGTGCCCGGCACGTCATGCGAAGCATGCCAGGGCATGACGCGGGGCACGGGGCGGAGCCCAGGTCTTTCTTCAGACAATCATTCCATGCCAGGACACCTCGCCAAACGCCGGAGAACACCACGATGCCCCCCGCGGACAAAACGGAACGCCGCTTCCAGCCAACGGACCAGGCACTGTTCGCCCACCTGTCCGGCGACACCAACCCCATGCACATGGAC
>JAYVCG010000547.1:0-2612 GCA_043750075.1 Acetobacteraceae bacterium
GCGCGGATCGTCAGGCGCAGCGCGGCCTCGTGCTCATGCCCGCCCTCACCATCATCCACCAGCACCCACAGCGAATCGGGGGAGGCGAAGCGGATGGCCTCGGACAGCAGCAAGGTCAGGATCTGGCGGATGCGGGCGGCATCGGCGACCAGTTCCCCCGGCACGATCTCGTTGACAATCAGATAGACGGTGATCCCGTGATCGGCGGCGGCGGGCTGGAAGGTGGCGATGATTTCTTCCAGCAACGGCCGCACCGCGATCATCGCCGGTTGCAGTTTCAGGGCGCCCGTTTCCATCTGGGGCACCTCGACGGTGTCGGTCGCGAGGCTGGACAAGGTTTCCCCCGCCCGCCGCACGCGGTCGAGTGCCCGGCTCTGCGCCGGGGACAGTTCCGCCGCCTGGAGCCAGCCAATCGCCTGCAACAGCGCGGCGGCGCGGGCGCGCAACTCATGGCCGATGACGCCGAGGAAGCGGGCCTTGGCGGATCGTTCGTGGTCCAGCGCGGCGTTGACCGCGTTCAGCGCGTGGCGGGCGGCGCGGCCCTCGGTGATGTCCGTGTAGAGCGCCACGAACCCGCCCTCGCTCAGGGGGCGGCAGCGCAGTTCGATCACGCGGCCCTCGGCGAGGAAGCACTGGCTGTCGCCGAAATTCCCGGCGCGGAACAGCGCGGTGCGCCGCTCCACCTCCTCCGCGACGTTCTCCACCTCCCCGAAATACCCCGCCTGCGCCTGGATGCGCAGCACATCCTCCATCGGCAGGCCGATGCGGATGAAGCTCGCGTTCACGCCCGAGCGTTCGGGGAACAGCGTGTTCCATTCCACCAGGTTCAACTGGGCGTCGAAGATGGCGATACCATCGGCGACGGTGGCGAAGGTGGCGTGCAGTTGCTGGAAGGCGACATCGGCGTGCGCGCGCGAAACCTCGGCCAGCGCATGGGCGGCGGCCAGTTGGGCCTGGTTCTCGCGGGCATGGGCGGCGCGGCGGCGGGCATTGTACAGTTCGCTCGCCACCAGCACGGTGATGATGGTGCCCAGGGCGGTGATGCCGCCCGCGAACAGCCGCGCCTGCCAGGCCCAGGTGGTGACGGGCCGGAGGACTTCGCGCTGGTCCAGGCCGGCGATGACCGCGAGATCGCGGCCCGGCAGGCGTTGGAACGCATGCATCCGGGCCACCGCGTCGGCGGCCGATGGCCCCACCCACGATCCGCCGCCGCCCGCCACCGCCCCGCCCGCGTCCACCGCCGCGAACATCGGCGTGTCGGAGATGTTGGCGTCCTGCGCCGCGGTGCCGGTGCCGTATGTCCCGCGCAGTTTGCCATCGCCAAGGCTGAAGAACGCGGCGAAGCCATTGACGCCGGGACTGGCTGCCGCGAACACGCCGGTGATCGCGGACAGCCGGTAATCGGCGGCGATGATGCCGGCGAACGAGCCGTCGGGATTGTGCAGGGTGCGCGCGACGTCGAGATGCCATTGCCGCATGATCGGGTTGATGCCCGGCGGGCCGACATACAGTTTGGGCTTGTCGTTGGCGTGCTCGGCGGCGTCGCGGAACACTTCCAGATCGGCGACGCTCTGGCCGATGAATTCCGGCACCGAGGCCTGGCGGATGGTGCCGTTCTCATCAGTGAGGAACATGTCGCGGGAAATCCCCGCCAGCACGGTGGCGCGGGCCCGCCACACTTCCAGGTTGAAGCGCCTGGGGTCGCTTTCCCATTCCTTCACCATGACATCCAGGCTTTGATCGAGCGCCAGGACGTGACGGTTGAGTTGTTCCGCGTAGGTGGCGCTGAGGCCGGTGACGATCGTGTTGGCGCGCTCGATGGTGTCCTGTTCCTGTGCCGCGACGATGCGGTTGGTGGCGTGCCAGGTGAAACCGATCAGCGCGCCCGCCAGACTGAGCGTCAGCACCGCGGCCATGACGTATTTGCCGGTACGAAGGGAGTCGGAGAACGTCACGGGCGGCGAGGTTCCATCAGCGGGAGGACATTTGCACGCGGTAAGCGGGGGACACCCTGGCACCGGTCCCCATACAACTTTGTTTCAGGTTTCTGGCCGCCAGGAGACCATGATGAGGCCAAGGCGTTTACAAACAGTTACCCGCACGCGAATGCATGACGATCGCGAAAGGATTTCGCCGTCCGCCGTGACAAAAGACAATGTGCCTTCCGGAGATGCCCTTTGGAGATGTCTGCCTTGGCACACCCGTCCTGGCATATCCGTCCTGGCATACCCGTCAGAATGCCCCTGGCGGCGGCAACCCGGCATGGTGCCCTGGAAGCGGCCCGGGGACTCTCTTGCTCTTGATCCCGCCGGATCCGATGAGGGGCCGATTGATCGGTCCCCTCCCCTCACGCTACCGTGGTCGTACAAGTGTGGAATGATTGAGGCAACCTTATCAATGAGTTGGGTTAAAAACCGTGTTGGATCAGGCGAAAACACACGAGATTTTTGAACCAAATTCGGAACGTCTTGGCTCCGGTTAAAGGTCAATTCCACGATTCTTAAGTTGCCAGCGGCAGATATTCATTCCACACTTGTACGACCACGGTAGCGTGAGGGGAGGGGACCGATCAATCGGCCCCTCATCGGATCCGGCGGGATCAAGAGCAAGAG